>NZ_JBQCDF010000217.1:0-5161 GCF_051961495.1 Cytophaga sp.
CCTTAAAGGAAGTATATCAAGTATTAACCAATTAAATTAAGCTATGTCAGAAGCAACAAACAGCGATATATTTAGAATTTTAACAGTCGCGCCAAATTTAATCCAAATCGAAGTTATTGATGTTGATAAATTTAAAACTGATACTTCTGATTTCACAATTGGAAGTTATCTTAAAATTTCAGACGATTCAAATACTTCAATCATTGCATTGGTCCAAAGTTTCAAAATAAAGGAAACAAATGTAGGTGGTGAAACAACAGTTACACAACCTACATTTATTTTAGATGCCCAACCGATTGGGTTTTTAGATGATGCAGGAAAATTTAAAAGAGGCGGCCAGCAAATAGCAATACCACCCAATCAAGTTTCTATTGCTGATAGTTCCATTCTAAAAGGGATTTATGAATCGACAGAAGAAGGTAAAAAATTTATCTTTTCAACTTTAGCTCAAAATAATGCTATTGACATCGCAGTTGATGGGGATAAATTTTTTAGTAAGCATATTGCTGTTGTAGGTTCTACTGGTTCAGGTAAATCAGGAACAGTTGCAAGAATTTTACAAGAAGGCATTAAGCCAACAGTTGGTCAGAAGGAAAATGGTGTTTTAAATAATTCTCATATTATACTTTTTGATTTACACGGAGAGTATTCACCAGCTTTTACAAAATCAAAAAAACTTGATATAAATAATTTGATTCTTCCTTATTGGTTAATGAATTCAGAAGAATTGGAAGAAATGTTTATCGAAAGTTCAGAAAGTAATTCACACAATCAAATTTCACAGTTTAAAAATGCTGTAACATTAAACAAAAAACGTCATAATCCTATATTAACTAAAGTAAATTATGATACTCCTGTTTATTTTAGCATTGATGAAGTTTACCGATATATATCAAATCATAATAATGCTACTAAAGACGCAAAAACAGGAGAGTTAAAAATAAAGGCAAAAATACCAGGGGTTGCAAATGAGTTTCAACTTTTTGAAGTTATAGAGTTTGAAGATAAGATATCAGGAAAGATTAATTCAGGCCCATATGCAGGAGAATTCGATAGATTTGTTCCTAGATTAGAAACTAAACTTAATGACCAGCGTTTATCTTTTCTTTTAAAATCGGAAAAAAGCGGAGGAGGAGAATACAAAACAGAAGATTTATCTGATATTTTAAAACAGTTTATTGGCTACGAAACGGATAAAAACAATATAACTATTATAGATCTTAGCGGAATACCGTTTGAAGTTTTAAGCCTGGTTGTTTCTCTTATTAGTCGTTTAGTTTTTGACTTCTGTTTTTATTATAAAAGTATTAAAGATGATAAAGAAATTCCATTTTTGTTAGTTTTGGAAGAGGCTCATAATTATATCCCTCAAACTCAAGGTGCAAAATATCATTCTGTTAAAAAATCAATTGAGCGAATTGCAAAAGAAGGTAGAAAGTATGGATTATCTTTAATGATTGTAAGTCAAAGGCCATCGGAAATTTCTGAAACAATTTTTTCGCAATGTAATAATTTTGTTGCAATGCGATTGACAAATCCAACTGATCAACAATATGTAAAACGGTTAATGCCTGACAATGTAAGTGCAATAACAGATGCTTTACCAGTTCTTGAAAGACAAGAAGCTTTAATAATTGGTGACAGTATTCCAATTCCTACAATTGTTAAGATTAAATCATTAACAGAAAAGCCTGCATCAAGCGACATTAATTTTAGAACTGAATGGAAAAAAGATTGGACTGAAATAGTGTTTGACGAATTAATAAAAAAGATAAAAAAAGAAGGCTGAAACGGGGGGCTTTGTCTCAATTAGTTATTTGAAGAAATTGTATAATTTAACGTAAGTGAATGAAGCAAAATCCTACTATATATAAAATTGATAAATCTTTTGTAATTGATAAGGTTCATGGAGGGATTAGAGAACATTTGAATTCTAATCATAAAAAATTTGTTGAAAGAGATTTAAAACTAAATGACTTTGACGCATTGCTAATTGTGATTGAATCTGATGAAAAAGAATCTGAATGGTCTGATTTCTTTCCAAATGAATTTATTAAAGGCATTTCTTTTAATTTTAAAATTCCTTCATTATTGTTAATAGTAAAAACATCAGTTGGAATTTTTTCAATTGTTGGTGGCGGATTTTATAAATATTTATTACCCTTCTTAGATATGTCTTATGGGTTAAATACTTATGCACGGATCATGAGTCCAACAAAAGATCAAATCATTACAATTAAAACAAGGGGCGTTACTGGTTTAAGAGCCGGTATGCAGGAACAGTTCAAAGATAATTATCGAATAATAGATTACATTAAATTTGGTAAAATACCAGTTGAAATGAAAATTAAACTTGACAACCGTCAAGCGGAACTATTTTTTAATCAATTTGTAACCAGTAGATCATCGCAAATTATATTAAATATTTCTAGCGGGTTTAATATAAATAAAAAACTTTCATTTGATGAATTAGGTGATTTGATCAAAATACTGGTTTACATAGAATCAATAAAGCCTAATGATTTTTTTAGCTCATATAAAGAGATAACAAATAAGGAATTGATTTCTAAATCCTTAAAACCAGGCATAATAAATGAATTGTTTAATAAAAGAAATGAAATTATTCAAAATAAAGTTTCAAATTTTGATTTATGTTACCCGAATAAAATTGAAGATTTTTATAGCGCAGATGAATATGAGATCAAGCTAAAATTGGGAAGACTTAAATTTAAAAGAATTAATGTAACCAACGATAAAGGTGAAATATTAAAACTAATTCTTGAATTTTTAAAACAAAATGGTCATGATAACAATCTTAAAAATTTTAATGAAAAAATCTTGAATATTTATATTTATACATATAAGAGTCAAAAATCTACTCCAATACTGAAAACGGCTCTTATATATCATATAAATACAGAACTTTCGCTTAGAGGTATTGGGACTTTTATATATTTAGATTCAAAGTGGTATAAACTTAGAGAAATTTTTATAAAGGAAATGAATACAAGGTGTTCAGAAATTTTACAAAGCAATAACTTATCTAATATAGTTTTAAATGAGGTATGGGATAAAAAGGTCGATGGAAAGCGCATAAGTGAATATGAGTATAACAAAAAATATCTAAAGCAAAATTATCTGGTTCTAGATACATTAACTGTAGATTCAATTGAGTTAGCGGATGTTATATATATAAATGAAGATGCTATATATTTGTGTCATATTAAATATGGTTTTAGTGCTGAGATGAGAGAGTTATATAGTCAAATAGTCTCTTCCGCTAGAAGATTAAAGAATGATCTTAAGGATGATCAAAATAGTTACTTGAAATTAATATTTTCAAAACTAAATAATATAAATAATGGCGGATTAACTGAAGAGCAATTTATTCTCTTATTTAAAGAAAAAAATATTAAATATGTTATGAGTTTTACTGCACATTTAAAAAACAAAAAGTTACCTAATTATATTGAACTTTATAAATCTAATGTTGCTAAGCTTTCATTGATACAATGTTTTACTGAGATGCGTACTGAGTATTTTGATTTAGATATAGAAGTAATAAATAATTCTGGTTGTTTCTAGTTACTTCGCCGTTGAGTATAAAAAACAAGAGCCTGCAAACTGAATACTCAATTCTTAATCAAAACGAAAAAATGATGAACCAAAAAATAAAAGAGTTTAGCTTAAATGCTTTAGAGCCTTTACAAAGAGTTTCTCAAAATGGCGCAAAAGAAACTTATGAATTTGATATTGACTGCTTTGAAATGAAAAATTACAATCATGTAAGTGTTTTGAAAGAAAGTGATTTTTCAAAAGTTTTTGATATTATTACTAAGATATCTGGACCATGTCTATATTATTTTGAAATTCAATCAGACCATTCTGCTGAAGAAATAGTAGACCGAGTAAATAAATATAGATTAATAAAAGATTCTAAAGCTGTTCCAGCAATTAAAAAGAATTTCTCAAAGAGTAAAATATTGTATGTCGGTAAAGTAAAAAAAGCAATCTGGGGAAGATTAGTTCAACATTTAGGGTATTACAAAGTTCCAAGAACTCAAGGCCTCCAGCTTTTTTATTGGACACAGGGAACGAATCTTTCTTTAAAGATGAAGGTACTGGAATTTGAACATGAAATGGCAGATTATATGGGCGTTCTGGAAACCAAGCTTGCTAAAGAATTAAAGCCGATTTTGGGAAAACATAGTTAGTTACAGTAAACATAGGCAACAACACAATACCCCAAACCCCAATGGTAATCTTCACAATCGTATTTACACTTCTCTATACCTACCTGATTTTTCGTTGGGACAAATACGTGAGTTGGCAGTTGGGTAGCACTTTTTCCAGGATAATAAAATACCTGCACTACATAACATTTTTTATTTGCCTCACCATTGCTTTTACTTATCTGCAATTTGATATTGGTCTGCGCGGGATCTGGACGACACGGATCTTTGTACTCACAGCCATGCTGACAGGAGTGTTGTTCTATTTTGTCGCAAACAAAGCCATCTTAAATAAAATAGAAAAAATATACTTCAGAATTTTTCGTTTCCTGCCCAGCGTTACCGGTGCGTTTCTACTGGTTCCGTTCTTAGGTGTTGTGATTGTATTTTCATTACTTGGCAGACTGTTTGATCCTGCCGATGAGATTTATTACGAAGACACGCACATCCGGATGAACAGATCTTTTAAAGGTGTTTTAGCGCCGCCCGGTGTTGATTTCTATACCAAACACTTTATATTTGAAAAACTTGTGGACAGCCGTGAATTTAATACAGACGCCATTGATTCCGTCACTGTGCGTTACGATCAGGACTCGACCAGAATCTTTGTGTATGGGTCTCCTGAAACCGACGGCATGCCCAAAGTAATAAGCATAGAAAAGCAGAGATAATATCCGCTGTGAGAGTAAAATGTAAATTAGAATAAATGAAGGTCACCACTATTGCAATATTTATAATAACACCTATGAAAATATTCTATACGTTCCTTGTTGCAGCTGTTTCACTTGCAGGCTGCGTATCCTCATCTGAACATAACGGTGATACTGCTGCCGCGGACTCTTTGTACCAGCGCTCAACACAGGCGAACCTATTGCATGGATGGTGGATCTCTGACGATTTTCTTACCCAGGTAGAAAAGAAACGGTCTG
>NZ_JBQCDF010000218.1:0-46298 GCF_051961495.1 Cytophaga sp.
GCCCACAGAGCATGCGACATAGCGATGGAACAGCATCCATACTCTGTTGAGATCATGCTGCTCAAGGTGCAGGTGCTGATGCAGATGACCCAGTTTGAAGAAGCGCTTGAGATACTCGATACCGCACAGCTTTATCAGCCAAACGATACAGATATTCAATTGCTCCGGGCCAACATCATGGCCCAGCAGGACGACTTTGAAGGAGCCATTGAACTGCTGCAGGAAATCATGGACCGCGCCGAAGAAAAAGACGAGATCCATTACCACATGGGTGTGATCTACCAGGACATGGGTAACTTTGAAGATTCCATCAGACACCTGAAAGAAGCGATCCTGCTGAACCCAAAACACGAAGATGCCATCTACGAGCTTTCCTACAGTTTGGAAGTGCTTGACCGTTTGGATGAAAGCGTTGAATTCTTCAAACAACTGATTGAGCTTGATCCCTATTCACATTTCGCCTGGTTCTGTTTGGGTGTTTCCTATTTCAAACAGGAAAAGCTGGACGACGCGCTTGACGCCTATGAATTTGTAATTGCGATCAATGACAAATATTCTTCCGCTTATTATAATATCGGCGAATGTTATGTCTATAAAAACGAATACGAAAAAGCATTGGAGTTTTTCTTCCAGACCATGGACATGGAGGATAAAACCGCGGACGTATTCTACAACATTGGTTTTTGCTACGAACATTTGGGTCAATTACCCAAAGCTATAGAGTTTTACAGAAAAGCATCGAAGGCAGATGCCTATTTCCATGAAGCTTATTACGGCATCGGAAAATGTCTGGAAGCGCAGGATAAATCTTATGAATCCATTCATTTCTTCAAAAGAGCCCTGAAGCTGGATGAGGCAAATGCCGAATATTGGCTGGCAAAAGCAAATGCCGAATATAAGACCGGAAATATTATTTCCAGTCTGGAAGCATTTGAAGAAGCCTGTGTATTAGAGCCTTCGAACCCTGAAATCTGGAAAAACTGGTCGTTTGTACACTACGAAAGCGGAGATCTGGACAAAGCCATTGACCTGATTAATGCCGGAATTGATGAAATGCCTGGCAATGCCGACTTATATTATAGGGCTGTTGCCTATTTAATTACAGCAGGTAGATACAAAGAAGCATTTAATTATCTAGAAAATGCATTAACTTTGAACTTCGACAAGCATACGGTGTTGTTTGAGTTTTTTCCTAAATTGGAAACCCAAAAGGCATTATTCAGAATTATAGATCAATACAGAAATAAATAAAAATGTACCAAAATTTTACCCTTTCAAAGGTTCCTGAGAGAACGACTAAACCACGCGAGTCTGGTTTTACAATGGTGATGGATAAAGGATTAAGTTGCCGCGAAGTGGAAGACATGCTTTCTGTTTCAAGCGACTACATTGATATCGTAAAACTTGGCTGGGCTACCTCTTATGTTACACCAACATTTAAAGAAAAATTAGCCCTTTACAAATCTGCTGGAATCCCTTGTTATCTTGGCGGTACATTATTTGAAGCATTCATTGTGCGAAATCAGTTCGACGATTACAGAAAGCTTTTGGATAAATATGGTTTAGTACATGCGGAAGTTTCTGACGGCTCTATTGAATTGGCCCACGATGAAAAATGCGAATACATTTCCAAGCTTGCCACTCAGGTAACGGTGCTGTCTGAAGTAGGCTCTAAAGATGCTGAAAAGATCATTCCTCCTTCCAAATGGATCAAATTGATGAATACGGAACTTGAAGCAGGTTCATGGAAAGTAATCGGCGAAGCACGCGAAGCGGGTAACGTTGGTTTGTTCCGTTCAACCGGTGAAGTCCGTTCAGGTCTGGTAGAAGATATTTTAAGTGCTGTACCGGTAGATAAAATCATCTGGGAGGCTCCTCAGAAAGAACAGCAGGTATTCTTCGTAAAATTATGCGGCGCAAATGTGAACTTAGGAAACATTGCTCCAAATGAATTGATTCCTCTTGAAACCGTACGCTTAGGTTTGCGCAGCGATACGTTCCACCATTTCATCGACAAGTTGTAGCAGGAAATGGAATTTATTAAGTTTATTCTTGACTGGCTACTGCATATAGGCGACAAGTTGCCTGTATTGGTTGCAGATTACGGCACACTAGTATACATCATCTTATTTCTTGTAATCTTTGCTGAAACAGGGTTGGTTGTTACTCCTTTCCTTCCCGGTGATTCATTGTTGTTTGTGGCAGGCATGATTGTGGCTCAAGGTAGTTTGAATCTATGGCTGTTAATGGCAATACTTATTGTCGGGGCGGTTTTAGGTGACACCGTTAATTATCATATCGGAAAGTTTATCGGTCCTAAAATTTTCACTGATGAGCCAAAAAACTTCTTTATGAAGTTACTGAAGAAAGAACATCTGAATACAGCCCAGGCTTTTTATGAAAAACACGGCGGCAAAACCATCATCATGGCGCGCTTCGTACCAATCGTCCGTACGTTTGCTCCATTTGTGGCAGGTATCAGTAAAATGAACTACTCCCGCTTTATTACTTATAACATCGTTGGCGGTATTGTGTGGGTGGTAGGATTAACACTGGCGGGATATTTCCTAGGTGAATTCGAGATTGTTAAAAAGAATATCGACAAAGCTATATTGGGAATCATATTCATTTCTATACTTCCAATCATAGTAGAGTATTTTCGAAACAAAAAAGCTGCAGTATAAAAGCAGCAGAATCATTACAAGCCCTTTCCGATCGAAAGGGCTTTTTCATTTACGCATACAGTCTGAGTAAAAATGAAAACATACGGTTTAATCGGTTATCGTCTGTCGCATTCTTTTTCAAAAAAATACTTTACCGAAAAATTTCAGCGGGAAGGTATTCAAGACTGTATCTATGAAAACTTTCCATTAGATACCATTCAGGAGTTTTCTGCTTTGCTACGCTCCGACGCCAATCTGCGCGGCTTTAACGTAACCATACCTTATAAGCAGGAGATCATTCCTTTTTTAAACGAGCTTGATCCTGCAGCAAAAGAAATCGGTGCTGTAAATGTGATCCGTGTGATGGATGATGGCAAACTGATCGGTTATAATTCCGATTACTATGGTTTCAAAAATTCCCTGGAAGAATTTATTTCTAAAAATACGGATCATAAAGCGTTGGTGCTTGGCACCGGCGGCGCGGCAAAGGCTGTGGTTACTGCACTTCGCGATTTAGGTATTCCATATAAATATGTATCGCGTACAAAAGGCGAAAATATTTTAAGCTATGATGAACTGAATGCGAAACTGATGGCCAAATACAGCATCATCATCAATACTTCGCCGCTGGGTATGTATCCCGATGTGGATTCCTTTCCGGCAATTCCGTATGAATATTTAACAGATAAACATTATCTGTACGACCTGGTATACAATCCCGAAGAAACGGTGTTTATGAAAAAGGGTCGCGAGCGGGGTGCGCATGTGATGAACGGTTTACCTATGCTGATTGGCCAGGCAGAGAAAGCCTGGGAAATCTGGAATTCGTAACTCATTTCTTCAAATTCTTCATCATAGCACTTATTTGCTTTGCAGTTTTTGGGTATACGATGTTTCCGCAGCCATAACAATATCTAAATTCAAATGGATCAGAACGCACAATCTCAGCAAGCGATGCCAGCTCTTCTATTGGCTTTTTGTCATAGAGCAATAACCCAACCAGGCGTTCATTCGGGTCAAAGTTTAACAGCTGACGTTTAACTGCTGCCGGGGAATAATTGGCTTTATCTGAAAGTGTAAAATATCGTGCACATAAAGGCGTTGGCCCACCGTGCGGTGGACAGGCCCAGCCGAAGTCTTGTTTCAGTCCGAAGATTCCTACGGGTGCTGTTGAATAATCCGGTTTTACCTGATATCTTTCTGTAAAGTATTTTTCGAACTTTTGCAGCAACACCTTGTCTTCATAAGTTGTGTCAAGGGTACAGGGCTCATCAAATAGAGAGCCGTCGTCGAACGCGACTATTTTAAAAATGGTATCATTGAATGCAAATACGTTAAGGTATTTAAAGCTGCAGATAAAAAATTGTGTTGTTAATGTATCATACCGGTATTCAATAGCTATGCTTATATCGGCTTTTATAGAGGAGCCTGGTTTGCCGATGTATTCTGAAAATGGCTTCATTGCTGCACCAGCTGTATGCACCATGAACAGAGTGATCAGTAATATCAAAAAATGTTTTTTCATATCTTATTTAATTGATTTTGTTTTCCTCATCCGGCTTTTTAATATACTCATCGGTAAAATGCTGCCGGCCTTTTTCCTGCGAAAATTTTTCTGCATTATAGGTTGCAGAGTTTCCTTTGGGAATGGATAGTGACTGCCACTTTTCTCCGCACAGCATCTTGCCTAAAAAAACAATTTGTCCTACATGGTACGGGTAGTGTGCCAACTGTCTGTTGATCGCTTCCATCACGGTATGACCCTGGTTGCGGATATAAATGATCTTCTCCAGATCTTCTTCACTTAATTGATTTAATGCATTAAACAAACAGTTCCAGCCCTCGTTCCACTTTGCCAGCAGCGCAGCCCGGCTTTTATTTTCCGTTTCAAATTCCGCATCGCGGTTGCGCCATTCTTTCTCCCCATCGGTGGTAAGAAAGTCTGTCCACCGCGATAGCATATTGCCCCAAAGATGTTTCACAATAATAGCTACGCTGTTGCTGTCTGCATTGTATTGCCAGTACAGCTGTTCATCGCTTAGTTGTGCAAATGTTTTATCCCCCAGTAATTTATAATACTCAAACTGTTTGCGTGCGCTTTCTAAATAATTACCTGCCATAATGCTGCCTGTGATGTTTAGTTAAATTACTTATTTAGAAGGTGGATGTCAAGCACCTCTCCTATTAGGATGTGATGGTCGTTCACAAAAAAACCGGTCGCTGCTGGCAATCGGTTTTTGAAATCTAAAATATTTCTTTGCGTTTTATTTTTCTGTTTTCTCAGCAATGATCAGTGTTGACGGGATATCGGTCAACCATACACTTTTTGTATCGACCAGTTTTTTCCAGCTGTTTAAGCTAATGATCATCACATCCTGGTGTTGTAAGAATGTTTTTTCGATCACCCGTTCGTTTTGCAGCACAATATGGTTTGGTGTACTTTGCTGAATCATTCTGATTTTTTCTATCGCTGCAATGTTGTTTTTTATTTGTCCGGAAGCATCCAGTATAACCACATGCGCGCCACTGTTCTGAATCAGTTTTTGTGCATAGTTGATCAGCGCTACATCCTGCGCTTCAAACACCGGAATAAAAACACGTTCAATCTTTTCAAGATTTTTATCAATCACAATACCAACCGGCACTTGCGTTTTAGCCAATATCAACTTAGTGCTTTCGTCAAAAGGTGAATTGTCGAATAGTTTTTCTTTCCCTGTCACCGTATTCAATAACTTTTCAGGGTTAATGATACGGGTTGTAAAGCCAATCACTTTGCCCAGTAAGCTGCCCTGGAAAATGGATTCTCCCAGGCCAAACAACAACAGGTCGTAATTACCTTTGTTGGCTACATCAGCCGTTTCAATATTAATATCACTGGCTGCTTTGAATAATGTTGTTACTTCCTGGTTCAGCTGCTGTGATTCTTCGATAATAGGTTTGAAGATTTCCTTTTCGTATTCTTCCGTATTGTAGTGATGCAATTCATTGGTTGGTGAAAGGTGCATGGCTGTTAACGAAGACTGATTGGCTGATTTTTTTGTTAAACCATTGGCAAGTTTCAATAAGGTCTTGCCGGATTCGGGAGTAACAAAGGAAAGCAGGATCTTGTATTTGCTGACATCTTTAACTTCTACCGGAATTTCTTTTACTTTGGTTTTAAATGCATAGTTTATAAAAGTAAGGGCCGGTCCGGTCATGACGGTTGTTACCAGGGCCATAATCACCATCATGGTAAATACTTCCGGTGTGAGCACGCCCAGGTCGTAGCCGATATTCAGCACAACCAGTTCCATCAGGCCGCGGGTGTTCATCAGCGCGCCAATGGTAAGACTGTTTTTCCAGCTTTGTCCTACAAATTTTGCTGCCAATGCACTGCCGATAAATTTTCCTGCTACAGCAACCAGAATAATCAGTCCCGTAATCTTCCACAGGTATGGATCATTCAGTAAGCCGATCTGTGTGCGCAGGCCTGTAAACACAAAAAACAGGGGTAATAATAAAACCAGCGCAACATCTTCTACTTTCTCAATGAATATACTGCGGAAGCGTGTATTCTCCGGCATCATGGTGCCGGCCATAAAGGCGCCGAATAAGGCATGAATACCAATCACTTCGGTTGCATACGCCGATAACAGCAGGATAAGCAGGAAGATTGCTACAATCGGTTTGCTTAAATTCTCACGGGTTCCGTGCAGGTCGCCTACACGTTTTAAAAAGGGCTTGATAACAAAGATCATCCCCAATACATACATGAAGGATAAGGCTATGATATAAAATGCACTAACAAATGAGCCTGCCTTAACAATAGCAATTACTGCTGCCAGCACACACCAGGCTGTAAGATCATCTGCGGCTGCACAGGTGATTACAACCGTACCAAGCCGGGTCTTGTGTATGCCCCGCTCCTGTACAATCCGTGCAAGTACCGGAAACGCTGTAACGCTCATGGCGATACCCATGAAAAGCGCAAACGACAAAAACTGGATGCCTTCCGGCGCAAAAGAATGATAGGTGTAATAGGCGAGAATCATCCCCAGCGCGAAAGGAAAGATCATACTTGCATGGCTGATCACAACCGCTTCGTGCGCTTTATTTCTTAAAACTTTCAGGTCCAGTTCCATACCAATGATGAACATGAACAGGATCAAACCGATCTGACTTAAGAACTGCAGGTTGGGTAATGATTTTGCCGGGAACAATGCTTCTGAGAATTCAGGGAAATACATGCCGATCAGGGACGGACCAAGGATGATGCCGGCGGTAATTTCACCGATCACACTTGGCTGCCCTATTTTCTTACACACCCAGCCTAACAGGCGTGCTATAACAATGATTGTTACAATCTGAGCCAAAAGTATTGCCAGCGGGTGCTGCAGGTTGTGCTGCATCGCCGCTATAAATTCCTGCCATTGGTTATTATCGCTTTGGCGTATGATAATGTTCCTGTCCTTTTCAAGGCCGGCACCTATTACCACAATCCAATACATCACTATTGAAAATGCTCCTACGATCCCCAGGTAAAATGCTCCGTCTTTAATTTTTTTCATTATTGTATTCTTAATCGTTTATGCTCAAAAAATGATTTACTAATCAACATGCTGAAAGATCTTTTAGTAAACATGAATTGCCGACATACTAATATAAGCCTTTCTTTTTTTTTGAGGAAATGAATTAGCGTAATTAAAGTCATATAACGAAATCATAATACCGTAAACCGCTGAGATTTGATTTGCCATGATTATGCATTCGCAAAACCGTTTAACGATCAACGCAGGGATTTGATTTTAATTTCCCTTGAATCCTTTTTCAGCCTTGATTGTAGAAAATTATCAATTGAAAATTGTTTCTCACATCGACCCCTTTGGGGTCGTTTAGGTATAGCACAACATATAACCATTTTTTGACTATAACTATTTGCCCCCGCTGGGGTCATAATTTCTCCAGCCCTTTTGTGATACTAAATGCATGAATTTATTTTTATCCTTTTTGAAAAAATAGTATTTATCTGGATTAGATATGAATGCTTGCTCCGCACTAAAATACTTTCCAATAAATTTTCAATAAAAAGAAAAATCCCATCACGCTATTCGCATGATGGGATTTTTTATGTAAGGTGTATAGATATTAGAATCTGTAACCAATACGAACACCAGCAGTTAATGATGGCATCAAGTCAAAAGTACCGCCAGTAGATTTTGTTGTAACTTCAGGTTGTGTTACTCCACCAGTTGTAACTTCAGTTTTTGTTTTGCCGTCTCTCATAGCCATGAAGCCCCAGCCGAATTCAGCACCAAGGTATACTTTATCTACGAAGTAGTAATCAGCACCAGTTACAGCACGTAAGCCAAAACCGAATGAAGAATTATCACCGTTGAAGTTATATCCTTTTCTTGTTTCAGATTCGCCGTCTGTAAAAGTAGATCCATCTGCAGTGTTTTCTCTTTTACCGGAAGCACCCATAAGCTGAAGAGAAAGATCAGCACCTACATAAGTAGAAAGTCTGCCAGTACCAGTGAAGTGTTTTTCAAGACCTGCGTTGATACCCCAGATTGAAGTCATGTTTTTCTGAGAACCTGTACCTGCTGCACCGCCATCAATTTTTGTAGTTTCAACATGCTGAGAAAGGTTAACACCAGCACGAAGAGCTATTTGATCCTGTAAAAAATAACGGAATTTTAATTGTGGAGTACCGAATGTACTTGTCGGAAGGTTTACGAAATCTCCGCCAAATAAACCAAGTTCAGCTAATACGTCACCTTGTACCGGCTTGTATTGTTTTGCAGCTGGGTCTGGTGTAACAGTAGTTACAGATACGTCCTGTGCATTAGAAACAAGCGCTGCTGCTAATAATGATACTGCAATAATAACTTTTTTCATAAAGTAAGTTTTGGTTAGTTAAAAAACATTTTTAAGGTTAACTCATCAAGTTTAGTAAAGATTCATGAATTAAACAAACAGTTTTTGCTTTCACAATTTTTGTATTTCTGCAAAAAAACCGGCAACACTTGTTTTTTTAATCATGATTTTAATCGCGAAACTTTTTTCTTTTGATTCCGTTTAAAGCAATCTTTTTTGATTCCTGTCAGTTTTTTAGCGTTTGTCAGGCAATCACACATGTATGGTATTTCATTTTCCGCCTGCTTAATTATTTATTTCAATTGAATGTGTATGTGGTCATCATGCCTTACTGCCTGACAACCGTAAACCGTATCTGTCTGATTGCAGTTTCAATCAATCAAATTGGGTTCAATAACAATTTGCCAATGACTTTACAGGCAAATAGCATTAACGCGTGAAAAAATAATCATGCAGTTGCTGCACAATAAAACTGTCAATTAAAAACGGCAATGAAATCATTCCTATATACAATGTTCCGGATGCAAGTTTATCATTTATATTTTCCGTCATCTCTGTAAACTCAGGAGTAGGCTTGCCCAGTCGTGCATATATGCTGGTTATAATGAGGTAGAGCATTAAAAATATAAATAACATCTGTGAGCCGAAATAGCTCAGGCTTTTCTTTTCTCTCCACTCAATTATTTCCGGCAGTGTTCCGATTGCCAGCAGCAGTAAAGCAATGGCAAGGTGTTTTAAAAAAACCTTTCTGTATATTAATCTTTCCTGGTCAATGACTGCTGTCCACAATACCGGAATTAAATACAGTATAAATAACAACAGGTCTTTATTCATATAATCAAAAAATCGGTTTCCGTTTATTTGATCCTGTACACTTCTCCCTCCAGGGTTGTTTCAAACAAATTTGAGGAGGTGCGTTGTATATACGAATTTTCTTTGGTTTCCAGGATCACTACGGTAAGCACCATTTCCGGGGGAAAAGTACTTTGAGATGGTTTAGAAACATCTTGTTTCAACTGCAGCGTATAGGTACATGAATCAATCCATGTTACAACCAGTTCAACTTTTGTCTTTTCCCTGGTGTCGTATTCTGTCTGCCGGTTGCCTTTGCGGACAATAATATATTCCTGTCCCTGGTCGCCGATGATTTTAAATTTACCGTTTTTAAATTGCTGGCAATTCTGTTGCTGGCCAAACAAACCAAACGAAACAAACAAACCGATTACTGCTATACATGTTTTCATACCCCCGTATTTTATATGAACTTGTTAAGACAATTTTTAATAGTTGTTTCACCACATATATGTGAGCCGATAATAAAAAAGCTCTCTTATTAATTTAAAGAGAGCTTTTTTATTATCAGTTGTACGGCCAAAATACCGCCGGGGTTTCGGTTTGTTGCAGATGAATTATTCTGTTTCAGCCATGTTGTGGAACACAGCCTGCACATCATCATCTTCTTCAAATTTTTCAAGCAATTTGTAAATTTCTTCCTGCTGCTCTGCTGTCAGTGTCGTTGTTGTATTGGGGATACGCTCTGTTTCAGCGCTGATAACAGTAATATTTCTTTGTTCCAGTTCTTTCTGCATGGTACCGAAATCAACGAAAGCTGTATAAATGAAAATTTCATTTTCGTCTTTCACAATTTCTTCCGCACCAAAATCAATCAGCTCAAGTTCCAGCTCTTCCGGATCCAGGCCGGTACCATCAATTTTAATAACGCCTTTGCGTTCAAACAAAAATTCCAGCGAGCCTGTTTTACCAAGCGTTCCGCCCGAACGTGTAAAATATGAACGAACGTTTGCCACCGTACGTGTATTGTTGTCGGTAGCACACTCCACCACAATCGCAATTCCATAAGGACCATAACCTTCAAATACTACTTCTTCGTAGTCTGATTCGTCTTTGCCAAGAGCTCTTTTGATCGCTGCATCAATTCTGTCTTTCGGCATGTTCAATCCTTTCGCGTTATTTACAGCAGTACGTAAACGTGCGTTGGTTTCTAAATTTCCACCACCTTGTTTGGTAGCCATGGCAATTTCTTTACCTAAACGTGTAAAGGCTTTTGCCATGCGGTCAAATCTTTTTGCTCTTCTTCCTTTTCGAAGTTCGTATGCTCTTCCCATAATATTCAGTTATTGCAATCTTAGTGTTAAAGTTACGTAGATTTCAAGAGGTTATATAGAGAAATATGCATTTTTTCAATGTCCCAACCCTAATCAACGCTACAAAAAATATAAATACAGTTCTTCCGGTCAATATTTCGTTTCCGCCTTTTATATCGAAAACAAGTTATAAATCATTATTTTAGCTGTCTGAATAATACAATTTTAACCTTATATGTCTACTCATGAATTTTGAACACGAACGAGATAGCTTTTTACGATCTTTAAAGAAGACTCCTTTTCCGAAGATCAACAGCAAGCAGGTTGTCATGGAAATGATTGCCAATGGTGTGGCCGCTATCTGCGCGTTTATTGTGTATAAAGTTCTGCAAAATTTTATTGTTGTAAAAAGTGTTAAAAACCTCTGGGGGCTTGCCAACAAAAGAGATAAAATGATGGTTAGCAAAAATACTTTTGAAACGATAAGCAGTATTTTTATTTTCATCATTGTGCTTTTTGTTTTCACCTATGTTGAAGAACTGATTGAGAATTACCTGAAAGAGCGGGAGGACCGGCAGACCTGAAAATGCCTGCAACGTTGACCCTGGTTGCTATAGACCTGTCATTTAAATTTTAGAGTCTTTCGTATAAATTGGAATCAAAAATTTTTTACCTTAGGGTAATTAATAGCTTTGGTACTTTTACTCATATTTTAAATTTTGTTTTTATGGCAGCAGCAGCTTCATCCAGAAAACTTATTCTGTCTACCTTATGGATCTTTGTAACACTGAATTATTTGTATTGTGATGTAATAGGGCTGATGGATGGTTCTTTATTGAAGCAATACCTGAATGGTACTGTAAACGGAATGGTTATATCAGAAAATTTTTTACTTGCAGGCGCTATCCTGATGGAAATTCCAATTGCGATGGTATTATTGTCGAGAATATTACCGCACAAGGCAAACCGTATTGCTAACATTGTTGCCGCTTCTATAAAAACAATTGCCATGATTGCCACATTGTTTATCGGACCAACATCGTATTATATCTTCTTTGCAAGCATTGAAATTGCCACTACGCTGTTTATTATTTGGTACGCCCTGAACTGGACCCGCTCCTACAGTTCATATTAAATCAAATCACGATTAGACCCCTCCTATAATTTTATTGAAATTGTTTATCAATACTATTTCTGGCTGATGATGCCTTGCTGCGTGACCTGATCGCCGACCAATCGAAAAGAAACTTAATTATCAGAAAGGGAACAATTGCCAGCATGGTACTGTAGGCTTCGAGCGAAACAGGTAAAGACCCGAGGCGCCTGGTTGCTACAGCCCACAACAGGATCCCCAGAATAATGGACACATGCAGGGTGATGATTCCGTTCGACATCATAGTGCGGACAAGTTCATTCTCCTGTATGCCCCTGTAACTGTACACATACATTTCTCTGCCGATAAACGAAAGTAAACTTATATTGAAATAAATATTTCTGAATAAAAGTACCTGTGCATTTTTAGCTATGGCATCTGTATTGCCCCATTCAATGACAAAGCCAAAGCATACCACAATAAATACTACATAGAGTGAAAGCATGAAAAATCGCATGCGGATTTTTTCCTTATATGTCAGGCGGTCTTTTATTTCCTTCTTTCTGAAAACGTACCTGAACAGATCGGATAAGGTCTTGATGATTTCATCCCACCAGAAAACATAGATGACATAAAAAATGGTTATTTGTTTTGTTGCAATAGCCACACAGGTCAGTATAGTAAAAAAGACCAATGCTGTGATATCTGCCCAGTAAATACTCTTTGCTTTATTCATCGTTCAGGTTCAGGGGTATTTGCTTTGCCGGTTATCTGATCTCGATACCTTCCCCGCAAAGCCCAAAGATCGAACGCAGAAAAATACCTAAATGTTTTATCCTTTTTAGCAGGAAGTTGCAAACAGAATAATTATTTTTATCCGGTAAACCCCTTCTTTTATGATTAAGTCTTTTTTTATCCTTTTCTTATCCCTGTCCGGCTGTTTGATTTTTTCTTCTTCTGTTTCGGTAGCACCACCAGACCCGGATGATTTTTTAAAATTTTTTCTTGAAACAATAAAGAAAAATGATGTGGAGCTTTATGTAAAGACATTTGAAGTTTCAGATGCAGACCTGGAATGGATGACACAAACTTGTCTTGCCTCTTCGTATATAACCGAAAATCAAAAAGCAAGCACACAGTATGAACTCAGTCAGAAATCCGGAATTAAAGATAAACTGACTACGCAGCTGAGAGAAAATTTTTCCTATATCCAGGAATGGATCAAGCGCGATAGCATTAATGTCAATAATCTTAAACTGGTAAATTTCTTTTATAAACTGGAATTAGAAAAACGTTACCCTTTTTATACCATTGACAGGTCAAGCATGTATCTTAAACACGGAACCCGGTTTTACAAAATAAATATCAATAAAATTGTCTTTTTGAATGGTCACTGGAAATATGGTGAAATACATGGAAGCTCTATCGAGGAAGTTGACAAGGACCTTAACTCCATTTACAATGCCATGGACGATGATTATACAGCAGAACCTGACAATGCGGCTGTCGATACCGTTGTATATGATACCACGATAACTGTTGATCCCGCCTATGATCACAATGCTGGCTTCGCATTAACAGATAAGCAAGCTAAAAAAGCGGCTAAGATTCAAAAGAAAATTGATGCCTTGTATGAACAACGCGATAAAATCATTTACAAACAGCAATAGTAACATCATTCCTCCGCTCCTTTTTAATATATCATTCTCGAAATATTTTCCGCATTTATGGTCAGATCTTTATTCATCCTTTTATTGTCGGGCTTTAGCTGTCTGCTTTTCTCCTCGGCCGTTTCTGTTGAGCCGCCGCCGGATCCGGATGTCTTTTCAAAATTGTTTGTTGGGACCATAAAGAAAAATGACAAAGAGCTTTTCATGAAAACATTTGGATTCACAGAAGCCGATGTAAAATGGATGGTAGATACATGTTTGAAAAATCCATATTTAACCGAAAAAGACAAAGAAGATGTCCGGGAAAAGTCAAAAGACTTAACCTGGTTTTGGACTGATCAAAATGAACGTCTTACAACAAGTTTCAATCGTATACAGACATGGACTCTTTCCGATTCCATTCAGCTGGATGCAATAGAATTTATAGACTTTTATTATAACCTGGGCATTCAAAAAGAAGCTCCGGTTTATATTTTGCATGACACCAATTTATTGATCAAACACGAAACAAAATATTACAAAATCATTTTTGACATAGTCATTTTCATAAACAACCAATGGAAAGTAGGAAAAGTTAAAAAAATCGTCAAGGTTGATCCAAACCAAAAATCTTCGTTTTATAGTGCATCCTTTCCATTTGATATAGGCATTAGATCTGAAGAAATTACTTACGATACAGCTTCAGCAGTTATTGTCGCCGACACGTTATATGCTGATTCGGTTGCTAATTATGATTGGCACACTGAATTGCCGCCGCTTACAGAAAAACAATCTAAAAAGGCCAACAGGATCCAGAAGAAAATCGATGCCTTGTATCTTGAGCAGGTTAAGATTCTTTACAAGGAAGAATAAAATGCTCTTTCCTTCCATCTTATTAAAAACAATGATTACTTTTAACTAAATAAACCCCTGAAATCTTTATGATCAAAACATCTTTTATCGTTTTTGTATCAGGCCTGACCTGTTTCATTTTTTCTTCTCTGGTTACCGTAGCGCCGCCCGATCCGGCAGGTTTTTCAAAATTGTTTGTAGAGACAATAAAGAAAAACAACAAGGACCTTTATATTAAAACATTTGAAATGTCGGATGCGGACTTTGACTGGATACTAAAAACCTGTCTTGCCAACCCGTATTTATCAGAAGAAAAAAAGACCGACTTCAAACAGGAGTTCGGTGATTTGACTAAGATTCACGATAAAATGAATGAGCAGCTTACAGAGAATTTCTCAGCCATTCAAAAATGGATCCAGGAGGATACCATCAATATAAACAATATTGAATTCGTTGATTTCTACTATGATCTGGAATACGACAGACGTGCACCTTTTTATGTACTTGACAATGCAAATTTATTCATCAAGCATGGTACAAAATATTATAAAATCAACATGGACGATGTTGTTTTTGTAAACAACCAATGGAAGTTTGGCGACATTGATCACATAGATGAAGTGGACAAATACCTGGACTATATTTCTACGTACGATGATTATGCTTATGCAGTGGATAGCACTGCTGCTGTTGTTTATGATACAACTGCCGCTTACGCTGTTGATTCTGCCTATGCGGAGCCTGTTTATGAAGAAGAATATTACGACTACGATGAGCCGCAGCTGACAGAAAAACAATCTAAAAAGGTAGCAAAAATTCAAAAGAAAATTGATGCCTTGTATCTTCAGAAAGATAAGATTTACTACTCGGAACAATAAGCTTCCCGACCAGGTAAAAAAACCGGCGCTGAATTCAGCGCCGGTTTTTTTATAACGTTTTTATAACTGATTTACGGGCAAGACAAGGAATTCTGTGGGAGAATTGTCTGGTAACAATTATTTTATCGATATTTAAACCGTTAGCATTAATAAAAAGAAGTTAAGCGATGAAATACCTTTTTGCATTAATCCTTCTTGTAAGCAGTTTGTTTTCTTCACACGCGCAGTCTTTTTTCACACTGCAGGATTCTGCTTTTGTCAAAGGTGCTGTTTTAAGAAAAAGCATTCTTTTCGGTTACGATTCTTTTTCAATCCTTCCGGAGAGCCTGCCTTTTTTAGACAGCCTGACTGTTTTTCTGAATAAAAATAAGCGGTTGCAGATTGAGGTCGGTAATCACTCTGACGAACGCGGCTCTGCTGCTTATTCAAGAAACCTTACTGCCAAAAGAGCTGCAGCAATTGTTGCTTATCTGATTTCAAAAGGTGTAGATGCAAACAGACTTTCAGCCAAAGGTTATAATGCCAGCAAGCCTGTGATTGTACATGCAAAGACTGAAGCTGAGCACCAGCAAAACCGGCGGACGGAATTTATGATCCTGCGTACCGATTATACGTATTAATTTTATCTGAAACAAAACACCGGAAGCATGAAGACATCACTCAAAAAAGCATTCGCATTTTATAAATATGCTGCACTGTTGTTTACAATAATTTATTGGGTATATCTGTTTATCGACGACTGGATTTTTATTGAAAAATATGCTGCAGATATGAGCACGATCCAAAAGCTGGATCATCTGACAGTCTGGTTGATATATTTCGCTGTTTACTTTCTTGGTTTCACATTTTATTTCTGGCTGATTACACTTATATCTATTTTCGTATATCATAAATTGATAACGCGAAAAAAAACCATATGATTTGTAACATCGCAAAAATCTTTTCTGACACCAGTCTTAGCGCAACGAGACGGGTGATTTTATTCTTCCAGTCTTGCTGGTTAGTCTATTTGAAATGCAATCAAACACTGCAAATTATACACAGCAGTCTGAAGATTGGAACAAGAAATATTCTTGTTTTTAATCTTTGATTTTTCTGTAGAAAAGTATCCGGATATTTTTCAACTTTACCGGTCGATCTGAGGTTCGCATTTCAAGACCGATCATTAAAGGCTTGCGGGGAAGTTCCATTGCTTCCGTTTCAAAATTATAATAACCTGTTTGCTGTGTATTGAATTTGCCTTTGGCAAAATGGATCAGATTTTTCTGTACCCAAAAATAATTCTTTTTCTCCAGCGTGTCGTTGATTGTAAGAATCACTGATGAAGAATCTGCCTCCTGATATGCATTATCAATCATAACCTGTATGTAGG
Source organism: Cytophaga sp. (assembly GCF_051961495.1). Lineage (NCBI taxonomy): Bacteria > Pseudomonadati > Bacteroidota > Cytophagia > Cytophagales > Cytophagaceae > Cytophaga > Cytophaga sp. The sequence continues at coordinate 16,469 of NZ_JBQCDF010000218.1, forward strand.
CTGTCTTATCAAAGTCCGGAATTTCAGTTGATGATATCCGGTAAAACTCTCCGCTTGAATAAGCCTGCATCTGCTGATCCGGAATTCTTATTTCTTTTACTACTGCATAAGAAGTATCAATTTTATTTTGAAAAAGAATGCCTTCGTAACGTTTATCTGTTTTCAAAAATATTTTCCAGTAGTCTTCCTTGTTCATATCAATCCAATGCAGGATGTAATTCTTATACTGGTAGGTTTGAATGATATTGATCGGTACGGTTATCAATGCCAGCGTAATCATTGTAATTTTTACCGGCAACGAAACCTTCTGAAGCATCAACACAAAGGGTAATAAGAAAAACGGATAAAACTCGATGTATACACGCATGCCATAACTACAACCGTAAACCCAGGACCACCAGGAAGAAAATACGAAAGTTATGATTGTAAAAAAGAAAAGCCAGGTAAAAAACAGATACTGTTTTTTCTCTTTTAAAAAGTAAAAGACACCAGCCAAACAAATAAAAAGAACAGGTGTATATACAAACAACCCCTTCCTGTAACTAAACAGAATTTTTATAAAACGTGGTGTCAAAAAATTAAATGCTTCTTCGCCGTAGGAGTAAATAAAAAAAGCGCCGGTCTGCAAGTACCAGTAATAACATTGAATAAAAAAGACCGCGAATATGATCAAGACGGCATAAACCAGCAACAGTGGTTTACGGACCAGCGCAATGGTGGTATCTTTAAAATTCGCCCAGCTGCCTGCCAGAAAAGGCAGACTGAATAATATAAGTCCGTTTACCTGCCGGATCAAAAGAATCAAACCAAAACATGCTGCTGCCAGTAAAAGATCACATGTTCGTTTTTGTATGTAAAATGATTTTACGAGATACAGAAATACTGTAACGGCAAATAGTGAGTATACATGGCTGAAAGCCGCTTCAACATTTATGTAGTTGATAATAGATGTTGAGAAAATTAATAAGAATTGCGAAAGCAGTATCAGCGGCTTTTTTATTTCATACAGTTCCAAAAATTTTTTAAAGAAGTAGAGGCCCAGGAATAAATAGAAAAAAGCAGAGACGCGCATGGCATTGTGAAAAGATTGCTGGTAGCCATCTTCACGGGTGTTGTTTAATTGTGTAGTGCTATATGCATACAGAAAAAATGGCGTTTGCAGCACCGCCGTTCCAACCTGATATTTATTAACTTTATACGCTTCGTAATCAATGTAATTACCAAGGTTGTTTATGCGTTCGTACTGACCGGGATATTCTGTTACGTTTTTATTTCTTCTGTTTATATCATGATGAATGAACGTTGCCGGCAAATATTCGTAATAGCCTTCACCGTCTGAAAAAATGGTTCTCTCCGGAAATCCGATGCATTGCTGAATGGTGATCAGTAAAAGTAAAATAAGAATGCATTCTAAATAGAACTCCCGGACAATTTTCATGCACTGATTTTCTGTTAATTAATTTCAGGTAACGTATAGTATGCAATTTACATTCATTCCATCAAAATAAAATTTCTTGCACCAATTTTAATGGAACGGTTCGTCGCGGCGAATACAAATTCCGAAGAGCTGTGTCTATATAAAAATGCAGTCAAATACTGCGGAATAGTGCACGCCTTCGCAGCGGTGACCTGAAGACTGGCGCGAGGAAATTCGGAACTTCCTGTTCCGAAGAATTGTGAAGTCCTGCAAAAGCCTCCGCTACATAGGAATTCCATTTTTATAGTATTAATTTTGAAGCATGGCCATTCAATTATACAATCCTTTCGAAGAAATGCATTTTGATATGCATACCTGTTTTTTAACCGGACAAACCTTACTTACCGCTACTGAACCGGTTTCTGTTTTTCCGGAATGGGTTCTGAACCGGTATAACCTGAGCGACAAAACATTCAAGATGCTGGACGAAGGCGCCAGCGTTCAGTATAAAAATCTAAAGGTACCTTACGCTTCAAATGTTACTGAACAAATGGCAATCCTTGATACTGAAATCGAAAAGGCATTTACCGCTGGCTATGAGGAAGTGATAAAAATTCCGGAAGAACGTTTGTTCCAGTGGATGGCGAAGCTTATGATTGGTGTGTTGTTTGAGGACCTGCGCATTTCGCAGCAAAAACTGGCGCGTCTTGGAGAACCTTTAAGACTATCTCCTTTTCTGAAGGCACGTTTTCAAAAATTACACTGGATGTTGCAATCACTTGTTGTACCAATGGAATTTACAGGCTTAAAGCCATGGAGCATCCGCGTATTCAAAGTAAAATATTCCAACGATCTTTTTAATTACAGAGACGAAACCAACAACCTGAATTTTTCTTTATCAATGAATGACTTTGGCATTGTTGCCTGCATGCAGGATAATGGTGCAGTCGGTAAAAAATTCGATGAGCTTACAGACAGAATCGGCAGTAAAACATTACACCCGATTCAGTTTGAAGAATTGTGCGGAAGATTTATTTACGCAAATTATTTATTGACGAGCTATGCCACGTACAATGTTTCTTTAACAGGAGACAAAGTGCTCGTTGAATCAAATCCGCTGGTTACAAAAGATGGGAGTCCGCTGTTTGATTACTGGGACGATAACATGTACGGACAGGTACTTGCAAACTACTGGAAGCCCTGGGGCTTGACAATGAAAGAAATTATTCAGTTCCCGAATCCACCAATCAGTTTTATTGAAAACGATTTCAATGATGAAATTACGGATATGGAAAAAATAAACCAGCCGTATTAAAATTCTGTTACACCTAATATATCGACCGATGCCATCCTTTTAAAGGATGGCATCGGTTTTTTCTGGCGCCAGTCTTAGCGAAACGAGACTGGTGATTTTTATAATGCAGTCAAAGACTGCGGAATGGTACACACCAGTCTGAAGACTGGCGCGAGTAAAAAGACTGGTACGGATAAATTCCATCGGTGAAAAACAGTTTCCACTTTATAGAAATTAATTCCTGTAAATATATTCCAGCTCCAGCTTTTTAATTCGTGCGCCTACGGCTCCGCGGGTGCGGCCAAAATGTTTGGCCATATCTCCCAGACTGATTCCCTGTAAATACATACGCGCCAGTTCCTGATCCAGCGCATGTGTCCACGGTCGGTAGGCATCTTTATTTTTATCCCGAACTTCGTCCATCGAATACGATTTCTCTTTCGGATAACCAATCGTTTCCTTTGGCGTTTTGGTTTTAGATTTCGCAACAGCTCTCCGCTCCTCCTCTTCCGGCAATACACGCAGCACCTGGATTTGCGCCGAACGGGTTGCATTTGCCGGTAGTAATGTTTCCGGAATATGAATGAGATTTTTTGTACGCGTTACCGCCACATACAACAGATTGATTTCTTCATTCAGCCGCGCAATATTGATTTGTTCATCGGTGCGGGTACCTTTGATTTGCTTTTCAATTTTTTCCTGCGTGATAAAATCATTCACGATCTGTATCGAATCGTATTCCATTCCCTTGCAACGGTGCACGGTTGAAAAAATCATTTCCGCTTTTTCCTTTTCATCGTTACCTACATGTTTTTCTTTGATCGTGTTCAGAATATTGGGAATGTCGCTGCCGTATTCTTTTACAATTTCGATCATCATAGCCAGCTGCACGTCTTCCGTTTTTTCGATGTACTCTTCCAGCTCGTCGATGCTTTTCATCTGTGCAATCAGCGGATCACGAATCAGTGCCGGCTTTTTATTATACAGATTCAACACATCGTATAAAGACGTGCCTTCATCGGCATAGGTATAAGAATGAATATTCCCTTCGAAGTAAATATGTTTTACCTGTTTCTTTTCAACCACATATTCAATCGCTTTCAGCAGCAGATCTAAATTGGTGCGGGCAATAATGGCTTTTACTTTATTGTTATTTGTATCGCCCTTGCCTTCAATGGCAAACTGCTGTTCTTCGGTTACAAGATTTTTCCAGTTCAATACATCCAGGGCAAGCTTTGCTATGTCTGCTCCAAAGCGGAAACTCGTTGATAAATGATGGGTTTTGAAATTTGCTTTCTCCAGCGAATTCACCGCGAAGCGCCAGCCGTAGATCTGCTGGTGTGTATCACCGACAATCACTTTGGTAGCGGGTTGTTTGAAAAAAATATCCAGCATGGCCGGCGATGCGTCCTGACCTTCATCAAATAAAATATAATCGAAATACAAACGCGGATTGGATAGTTGAAATTTCTTGAGATAGAAATCGTGTGTGATTTCGATCTCGCCTTTATCCATCTTCGCCAGAAACAACCGGGTATTTTTTTCTATGTATTCATATGCTACAGAAACAAATTCTTTTGCTTCCTGGTCAAAGACCACTTCGCGGTAATTCAGGTCCTGTACTTTTTGTTTATCACTGTTGCAGAAATACGCGATGAACTTATTGATGTGGTTGGCTGCCACATATTCGGCATGTTTGTCGCCGTTATTTTGCAGACCTAAAATCTGTACAATTTCATGCGTCTTATAGCCATTTGCTTTTACGCGGTAGTTATGCCTGAACACAATCTCGCGGTACGCGAGCGAATGTGCGGTTTCAACTTTTACATTATGCAGACCCAGGTCTGAAAATTTTTTCTGCGCTTCGAGCTTCACCGATTTGTTAAACGCCAGGTAAAGAATTTTACTTGTCGCCGGCCGCGCTTTGGCATATTCAATAATGGTTGTGGTTTTCCCCGAACCAGCCACGGCATTGATTTTTATATCTCCGGTGGAATGTATGATGGCGCGTTGTTCGGCAGTAAGCAGCATGATTAAGATTAGTCGCGTAGCGGGAATTTTTTCGTTGTAAATGTACCGATTAATAATTGTATGTCATATGGTATGAAATGCATCAGCGTTCCATTTGGCCGGATTGTTCATAATATAATCTGCAATGTTTTGATAGGATTGTGGATTCCGGATGATGTGTTCATAATAACTGCGCTGCCATACAATGGATGATTGATCATGTTTTCCTGCATTCAATTGGTTCATTTGTTTTGTCACCGCTGATTTGTATCCCGTACCATGGCCCCCACCGTTTCCGACGGCGACCGGAATGTATTTTCCCGTAGGGGCGTATTGCATACGCCCTGTTGGTTAACGGACGAATGTTTTTTGGATAAATCCGACGTATTTAATGCATCCGGTTTATTTTCACATTTGTGCGTTATCAATCGGGGCATATTGCATACGCCCTACATTCGTGCGATAAATTTGGGGCGGATGTGAATGGATGCGATACGCCATCAAAATTTTCGGACGGATGTGATTTTGAAATGGGCGTATGCAATACGCCCCTACATTGATCTGATGGATTTGATGTACGATTATCATCATGTTTGATAATAATAATTCCGTGCATATGATTGGGCATCCCGATAGCTATCGGGACAAAAACATCCAATTCCACATTCGGGCGAATTTCGGATGTTTTCAACCATTCGTTGTATGCGATGTTGCCGTTGGCATTCAATATCATTTCCCCGTTTATGATTTCACCAAACAAACGGTTTTTGTTGTGGCAGCAGATGGTAATAAAATAGGCGCCTTGTTGTGCGTAATTGTATCCCTTTAACCGCACAGATCTGCGGTTGTGGATAGCAGGATTGTATTTCATTTATGTATTAAAAAATTTAGCTGGTATGTAAATGTCGGTGGTTTGCCGCAAAAAATGAAAGCGGGGATTTCTTTTTTAACAATGGTTCATAATAAGATCGAATGATTTTCGATACTTCAAAATTACTCGATCATACTTACATCTTTCAGGTTGTTTAAAAAATTGAAATCGTGTAGCAGCATAATCAAAAGAATGTATATCAACATCCACAGCAGAAATGTATAGATGCTGTGTTTATCAATAGCAAAATAAATGATGAAAAAAACAGGACAGCCAATGATCAATGACAAACCCTGAATCCCTATCGCACCTAACATATCTGAACCCGGGAGTAATCCCAGCAGCAAAAATGTTATAATAAAAACAAAAATGGGTAATATGATCGGATAGATAATCCGTTCAACGATTCGGACGCTTCGTATCGCTTTTTTATATTGTCTCCACAAGTGATAGGAAGCCAATAGTAATACCAGACACATCGTTCCAAAAATAATAATCGCAATTGTTTTTTTATTTTGCCTGGTTGTCACGTAGCTGTTGGATGTATGCTCACCGTCGGAATATTCCATGTGTTTTACTTTCTCCCCATTTTCATAAATGTCCTGCTGATCCAGCAAACCTGCATAGGTATAATATGTCCAGACTGAATCCGGAATTCCGTTTTTATAAAACCCGGAAACAATCGCCTGCTGATTGATGTACCGGGTATATGCGCCATGCAGACGGCCGTTTAAAAAGGATAATTTTTCCAGGCATGAATCTTCCTGATGCTGCAGCGTTATTGGTTTGGTGTATAAATCCTGTGGTGATACAATACTTTTCTCTAAATTTTCTAATAAACTCTTTTGTTGAAAGTCATCATATAACCTGGGATACTTATCCAGGCCAATTTGTTCTATCTGAAACAAAAGCAACGAATCTATTTCTATACTTCTACTTTTTCCTGATTCAGAAAGCGACATAACATGTTTTGTGTTTCTTAACAATATATACTGTGGCTCAAAAAAATGAAATCGCGGGCGAGGCTGAGATGTAGCTGTAAACGCGATCAATGCGATAAGCGAGAGACCAATAGTTTTATAGAATCTATCAAAGGGTTTTGCAGGAGTAAAATAAGAGAGCGGCAGAACGAACAACGCCCAGAGATCTGTATAATCTACAACACGATCGATCGTGAAAAAATAGGTTGAAAAAAGAGTGATGAACGGCTGCGACAGCGGACTTTTCCATATAATAAACAACACCGCTGTAATCAGATGCACAGCGAATTTTTTATTCTCCGGAAATATTTTTGAAAAGAAAAAAGCGAATGCATACAAGCCACAAAAATCTGAGAGTTTGCCGGTAAGTGTATTTGGAAAGGCAGCCTTTAAAATGAAATCATTTACGAACAGTAAAAACAGTGAAATCATAAATGGCCAGGAATACAATTCCGGTTTTATACGCAGCAGGTTTGTGAAAACTTGTTTTGTTTTTCCGTGCATTGTATTCAACCCCATCTTTCTTCCAGTGTTTTTAAATCTTCTTTCAACAAAGCCTGAATAGCATCCTGTGCATCTTTTTCTGTCTGGTCTATTTTATCCGTCAAACAAGTACGTGTATATTTTATGAGTCCGAAGAATCTGGAAACTTTTTTAGGTCTTAAATAAAAAATATAAAACTCCAGACCATGTTCCATATTAACCAGAGATAAAGTAATCGCGGTGCCGTTCTCTTTATTCTCTATTTCAAGTGAAGGGGAATAGTGAATATTTTGATATGTAGACGCCATCATTTTATCATAATATTCTTTCCAGGGAAAATTTATAAAAAGATTCCAGACTTTATCCTTTCTGATCTCTCCCATTTCTATCACCTTTGGATTCAATGGATCGCAGATGCTGTATCTATACATGGAACAATTTTGTGAATCTTGTTAAAAATAGATTTTAAAGTTTTTAATAAGTGAAAATTATATCTGTCGTAATTTCAATTTATCAATTAATATGTTAACCGCTCTATTTCCGTTCTGATAAAAATCAACCAGTAACATGCTAAGGAAAATAAGTCCGCCTATAGGATGAAAAATCCTTAGATCAAAAAAATTTAATGGAATATTTTTCCGATCATAAACCATATAAATCCAAATAATAGAATTTAATAACAGCATCGCATAAAGAGCATTTTATATGAACTGGAAATTCTTACCTGCAGAAATACCGTACTTTCTGTTGTTGACTCTTGAACAATATTGCCATGCAGTTCCGGCCGTTGTCTGTATTCATGACCTGAATAAAAAATAGGCGCAATTGTAAATGTGTTTTTTTGTATTCTCCCATCAAATTGCCATATTCTTTTATCAGAAGATTTTTTCATCTGCTTCACTATTTGCAGTAGCTCTTCTTTAGCGTACGCCGATGTGAAAGTATACTCTTTATAAAACAACATAGTTGATGATTTATAAAATTTTGCATCCAAAAGATTTTACATGCATTTCCGTATACAAACATTTGTTGACAAAAATTGTGGATATCGCGGGGCGCATGATTTTACAATTTAAGATCGGGATGTCATATTTCCACTATTTAAAAACGAAGGTTTTTAAATTTTATCTCCTCTCAGGATCCGGTAACGTTTGCGCACTTCCACAACATATACGCTGTTGGTATACTTCACCAGAAAATCCTGGTAGAGCTGCATGGCCTTTTCCGGATTTTTCAGATCATATTCATAGATCTGTGCCTCGGTAAACAAAGCGTCATCGCCCAAAAGATCTTCGGCGTAGCCGGTCGAAATTTTTTGCAGCGCCTCCAGTGCTTCGTTTGGTTTTCCGGTCTTCCGTAAGATTGTTGCTTCAAGCCAATACACATCATCTGTTAAATCATGGTGCGGATAATGCTTCAGTAAATCCGCGCAGGCAGTAAGCGCGTCTGTATAATTACGCTGGAAGATCAGCAATTCAATGGCGCTGTAATCTTTCAAGGCATCGGTTGTTGAATCGAGTCCGGAATTTTCTGTGATAAATACACTCATTTGTATGGCATCGTTCGAGATTTCTCGTGTGGTCGCCAGCTTCAATACATCAAGTTGTTCCTGCGCCAATGCAAATTCACCTTTATAATAATACAGTTTAGCGTTTCTCAATTTTGCTTCGTGGCCCAGCGGATCTTCTTTGAAATCCTTTTCCACCTGACTGTACAATAATGTGGATTCCCAAGGTTCGCCGTTGAGCAGATAAATATCGCCCATGTCGATTTTAGCTTTACCGCGTAAGCGGTTTTCTGTATACGGATTATCGATGAGCGATTTTAAAATGATCAATGCCGTGTCGCGCTTGTCCAGATAAAATGCATTCAGTAATGCCATGTTTCGTAAACTTTCGAGCGTGTAGGTTGTGCGGCCGTTTTCTTTCAGCAACTGGTTGTAATCGTTGATCAATCCTGAAATTTTCTGTTTATCTACGGGGAATGTATTTTTGATCTGCTCTTCACGTGTCTGGATTAAAAGTCTGCGGGCGATGCTGTAATTAAAACTCTCTTTATAATTATCCGCTACATACTGATAACAGGTTGCCGCGGCTTCATAATCTTTATTTTCCAAAGCAATGTTTCCAACTTCAAGAATAGTTGTTCCGGCCTGGCGGTTTCTTTTGTCAATGGCTTTGGCCTGGGTGAAAGCCTTGCCGAAATTTTTGCGCTGCAGGTTCAGCCAAAGCAAAAGCTGGTTATAAATAATCTGATCCGGATCCTTGCTGATGCGTTCGTATACCTTTGTTTCGAAAAGCGCAAACTGCTCGTCCGTTTCCAATTCATTCTGAAAGGTATTTTGAATTTCCTCCAGGGAACCCGGATTCACACTCAGGTAATTCAGCAGCTCGTCAAACATATTCTCCGTTTGGCCAAGTCGGTTGTAAATTGTTGCCAGCTGAAAACAATACGCGTAGCGGTCGAAATTTTTTCTGGCCTGCAGGTATAATTGTTTCGCCCACACATTCGCGCCGATTTTTATAAGATATGCACCTGATATATCAACAGCAGTGGAATTCTTCTGTATTTCCGAAACGAAAGATGAAAATTCCTTTTCTGCTTTGTCTGTTAATCCCTCTTGTTTATAAAACAAACAATAATCAATGCGGTAAGTATAATTATCCGGAGCCGTCATTTTTATCATTTTCTTAATAATCTTTTCGGCTTCGGTATAATTTTTCAGCTGGTATAAAGTTGCCAGGTAGGTATCGTATACCTTCGGCAGGTTTTCCTCTTTTTTAATAACTTCCGAATAAGTCGCGGCAGCTTTTTCATAATCCCCATTATTATAGTACTCTTTCCCAAGCTTAAAATAATCTGTCTGGGAAAATGCCCCGAAAGAAAAATTAAAAATTACAAAAAGGACAATTAGTTTATACTTCATTTCTCTATTATAACTTTTATAAAATAAAAAATTTAAATTTTTTTAGTCTTTATTATTAAGGCTGTGGATTCGTTTATAAGTTTTTAAATTCACACTTGTCTATCTTCAGTTCACAGTAAGAATATTCGATATACACATTAATAACAGTTTATCCATATGATAAGTATCAGAAGATAAGAATTTTATATTTTAAGTAACAACTATAAAAAGTACTCAAATATATATATACAGCGATATCAACATAGAACTTCTTGTTCATTCTTCCTGTGGATATTCACAGCTGTCAACATTGTTTTTTCATTTTCCATTTTATTCACTTTCCAGTTTTTGAGTGCACAACACAATACCATCTTTTGTGGTTAATTATACTCTTATTCACACGTTATATATGGATAATTTTTATTCAGTAAAATAGTAAATATGCTTATCTACAGAATGTTAATAATATATGTTTAAAATATCATTTGTATATCTTCTAAATCCCAGTTTGCCCGTATTACAAGTGGTTCTTTAAAATAGTAGATAGGTTCTGCAGCAATATTGTTGATTGGATCATAAGCATTCCAAACGCCATCATTGTTTTCATCAATATGCACAAACAATGTATAAGTTCCTGGAATAAGATTCTTTAGAATATTTACCGGTTTATTTTTACTTGTATAAATAATCTCATGTTGTTCATTTTCAAGGTAAGCAATGTAGTTTGTACTTAATGTTTTTAACTCAAAATGAAGGTTACCGAATTCTTTTTCTTCACCTGTTACTAATACCTGGTTGAATTCTTTATTATATTCATTATATATAGATGAAAGTGATTTATTCGGAATGTTTATTTTAATAGAATCCAGTTCTTTCTGCCCGGTAAATTTTAATGTAAAATTAGTGTAATTATTTGTCAGTGTATAGCTTACATTTTTTGGTGCAATAATTACCGGTTGTACATCTTTAAAGATTTTATCTGTTGAAAATTGTATTGAATCAAATTTTGGGCTTAAAAGGTATTTTTTGTTGGTATTTCTGATGTTTATAATTGAATCCTTATCTTTTTGTAAATCAATATTTTTAAATTTTGTAAGTTTTTCAAATTGACCACTTATACCCATAGAATCAACAAATTCAATTTGTATTTTTATACTATCTGTTAAATTATATTCATTCTGTATATAATATTTGCGTGGTGATTCTTTTGTGAGTAAATATTTGCCGTTTGAATCTTTTACAGAAATTTTCTGTAACCCTTTGGTAAATATTAAATTGATTATTTTATTTTGGGCATTTACAGAAATTAATTTTGTTGAGTCAAGTATGGTTGGTTGTACATTGAATTCGTTTTTTACTATATTTTTTATAGTTAAATTTTTAATGTCTACTGCCTCATTTTTATCCCACTTATTATTTTTATTATTGTCTTGAAGAGCAATTACTGTATACTCTTTTTCTTTTAAGTATGTCATTTTTACTTTTCCTGAATCTATAATTCCGACATATTCAGGTTTTTTGTTGAGCAGTTTTTGTACGCTATCTGTTTTTTCGAAAAGTAATATTTTCTGATCAGCAGCCGATGCTGATCCGTTTTGTTTTATAGAAGCTAAAAAAGTATTGGAATCTAAGTCGGGCCCGGTAGAAAAGGTTACGCTATAGGATTTGACAGTATTGCCTTCAGTAAGATCTTTTATACCTTCTACAAAATTGAAGGTATAAGTTGTGTTTTCTTTAAGGGTATCTGTCCAGCTTAATTTGACCATCCCCTTTTTTATCTTTACAGTATACCTTCCTTCAATGGTTGGACTTACCAGAATTTTATTGCTGAGTTGATTGTCGGCAATTTCTTCATTCAGATTCAGAACAATGGAATTTCCTTTATAATTGGTTTGTCCGTTTTTCGGGTAAGAAAATAACACCTTAGGTGCTTCGGTATCACGAGGTCCGCCGGTTGGGTTTACGATATTTGCGCACCCGGCAAAAAGGAAACAACTAAAAAGCAGTAAATAAATCTTTACCATTATTTTCTTTCGATTATGTAAATGAGACTTGAGGTATTGTTTGCTCCTGCTTTTACATTTGAAATAAATCCATTCCAGAATGCTTTTACAATCGATCCATTTTTATATTTTTCGCTCAGCATACTAATGTAATAGCTATCCAGCTTCATTGGTACAATCTTATTCACTTTCATATCATACCTGTTCGCAATCTGCTTGATGACACTTTTTTTATAATGGTATAAATGGCGTGGTACATCATAAGCAGCCCAATTTGCCTGGTAAAGCTGAGCATCCGGAGATTCGGGATTCGGTACTGCTATAACCAGGATACCGTCTTTATCTAACAGATTGTTTAAGCTTTCAAATGTTTTATTGATATCATGTACATGTTCAAAGACATGCCACATGGTTATTACTTTATACTTGCCGTTAACTTCATTTAAAGAATTGTAAGGCTTCTTATTTAGTTTCTGTTCTGCTTGTTTAGCAGCTTCAGCATCCGGTTCAAGTACATCTACCTGGAATCCTTTTTCTGCCATGAATTCTGCAAAGTATCCGGTGCCGCAACCAATATCAAGCAGGGAGGTTTTTATATGGTACTCTTTAATCAGATTACTTTTTTTAACAAGGGTCCATTTACGGGCTATATGGTATAAACTATTAATGAATCCTTTTTTGGTATCTGTATGTGAAACGTAGGCATCAGACTGATAGTATCTGCCGATCTCGGTTTCTGCAGGCTGGGGATTGGTATGAATCAATCCGCAGCAAAAGCATTCTAATAATTCAAAAGGTTCTTTCGAAACACTGTGATCGGTAACTTTCAGAATGGATGTCAGGTCATCGCATTCACAGTAATTGCATTTGGTAATTTGTACTGACATATTATTATTTTATCGACCCATGTAGATCATTAATATCGAAATATCTGAAGGATTCACTCCACTGATCCTGGAAGCTTGTCCCAGGGTTGCTGGTTTTATTCTGCTTAGTTTTTCCCTTGCTTCTAAAGACAAGGCCTGTATTTTTTTATAATCGAAATCCGGATTAAGGGCAAGGTTTTCAAGCTGGGTCATCTTCTGAGCCATTTGTTCTTCCTTGTCGATATAATCTCTGTATTTTACTTCGATCATAGCCTGTTCAATTTCTTCCTGTGTATAGGGTTTCAGCATTTCTCCTATTTCACTTACCTTTCCTGCAAAACCTTCTATTTCCATATTAGGTCTCTTAAGCAGATTGTATAAGGTTACTTTTTCCCTAACAGGAGCTGAACCTTTTTCTTCCAGGATCGGGTTAGCAGTATCAGGCTGTATTTTGGTATTCTTAATTTCTTCAACAAGCTTCTCGCTCTGGAATTTTTTCTGCAGCATATCCTGGTAACGTTGTTCCTTCGCCAAGCCGATTTTATAACCAATGGGTGTAAGACGAAGATCGGCGTTATCCTGTCTTAACAGGATGCGGTACTCTGCTCTTGAGGTAAACATACGGTATGGTTCTTCAGTACCTTTATTTACAAGGTCATCGATCAATACCCCGATATAAGCTTCGGAACGTTTTAAGATCAGGTGTTCCTCTTCCCTGGCAGACTTATGTGCATTGATTCCAGCCATTAATCCCTGGCAGGCGGCTTCTTCGTACCCGGTTGTTCCGTTTATCTGTCCGGCAAAGAATAAGTTCTTTACAAGCCGTGTTTCAAGGCTTAATTGCAATTGTGTTGGCGGGAAGAAATCGTATTCGATCGCATAACCCGGACGGAACATTTTAGCGTTCTCAAATCCTGCTATTTTAGTCAGTGCTTTGTACTGAACATCTTCAGGTAAAGAAGTAGAGAAACCATTTACATACACTTCGACGGTATTCCAGCCTTCCGGTTCAACAAAGATCTGGTGTCTCTCTTTATCAGCAAAACGATTGATCTTATCTTCTACCGATGGGCAATATCTGGGTCCAAGGCCTTTGATTCTTCCGGTAAACATTGGTGAACGATCAAAGCCTTCTTTCAAAGTTTCATGTACTGCCTGGTTAGTATAAGTGATGTGGCAGGAACGTTGTATTGTAAGCGGACTTGTTTCTTTTGAATAAGAGAATTTGGAAGGATTCTCATCTCCCTGCTGTTCTTCCATAACGGCATAATTCAGACTTCTTCCATCAACCCTGGGTGGAGTCCCGGTCTTCATTCTTCCGCTTTCAAAACCTAGCTCGATTAATTGTTCGGTAATACCTGTTGCAGCCTTCTCGCCTGTTCTACCACCGCCTAAGCGTTTCTCTCCAATATGAATAATACCATTTAAAAAAGTCCCATTAGTCAGTACAACCGATTTACAACGAATTTCTATACCTAAACCTGTACGTACGCCGCATACCTTACCATCTTTCACCAATAGGCCCGATACCATCTCCTGCCAGAAGTCTACATTAGGTAGCGCTTCCAGTTGCATGCGCCACTCCCAGGCAAACATATGTCGGTCGTTCTGTGTACGCGGACTCCACATCGCAGGACCTTTAGAACGGTTCAGCATACGGAATTGTATCATGGATTTGTCTGATACGATTCCGGATAAACCGCCCAAGGCATCTATTTCACGTACTATCTGTCCTTTTGCTACACCACCCATAGCTGGATTGCAACTCATCTGGGCGATAGTCTGCATATTCATGGTTGCAAGCAATACTTTCGATCCCATGTTTGCAGCAGCAGCAGCAGCTTCACAACCTGCATGTCCGGCGCCAACAACTATTACATCGTATTCAGGAAACATATCCTAATCTGTTATCTGTTTGTTTTATCTTAATTGTTCCACGTGGAACGTTAATCCAAATATCGCTAAATTGGCCTTTAACCTTTTTGATACCCTTTTTATGTTTCACGTGGAACATTCTTTATTTTTCACTTTTTCTGAGAAAGCCTTTTGAATGCTGTGTTCCACGTGGAACATTACATATAGACTTCGCCCATTCTGAAGCAACAGTATTTTCGAAGAACGTTCTTATTATCCTTATTTTAAAACATCAAATAGTAATTGTTCCACGTGGAACGTTCTTGCTGAGTCGTTCAAGTCTTTAGTCTCAGAACCTGTTTCACGTGGAACATGGGTTCTATTGTAAAGCCTCAGTTTGTGATTCTTTCGGTTGGGAAGTAAGCCTGACACCTGATTGGTTTTTTCTCGACACTTATTCAAACTTTCATTCAACAATTCTGTCTTAATCTTAATTCCTTTCTGATTTAATTATCTCCCTGCGTTCCACGTGGAACATCTGCATTGTATCTAATGTGTACCGATGATTAAGTATAAATTCTTAAGGAATAACAGGCTGCTTTGGGGTAAATAAACCCTTTATTCAGAACCTGCGCAAAGATAGAGACGAGTCTTCTTTTTTCCGCATGATTTCCTGTTCCTTACTGGTTTTATCTTTATATCCAGTTAAATGCAGCAGGCCATGTACCAGTACACGATGCAGTTCATCTTTCAGACTTGTTTTTTGTTGTTGTGCGTTGTCCTTTACACGGTCTATACTGATAAAAATATCTCCTTCAATCTTTCCGGGAATTTCACTGTTATCAAAGGTTATGATGTCTGTATAGTAATCGTGGTCTAAAAAATCTCTATTCATTTGAAGAAGATATTCGTCTGAACAAAAAATGTAATTGAGTTCAAGAATTGAATACTTCTCCTTTTTTGCAATGCTTTTTAACCAGGTGCGAATCTCGCTGCGTTGCCTCAACTGGTATGAGGTATCTTCAGTAAAGAATTTTATGGATTCTTCTTTCAAAACTAGTTATTGAAAAATGTTAGCTCAACTTTACGCCCTTCGTTTGAAAACTTAACTTCATCAGCTAAATGTTTCATCAGGAAGATTCCACGTCCGCCAACTTTCTCAAGATTCTCAGGAGCCGTTGGGTCCGGCAATGTATCAGGATTAAAACCCGGACCTTCATCTTCAACAGTAAACACCAATACGTTTTCTGTGCAGGATGCCGTTAACGTTACATTTTTTTTCGCGTCTTCGTTGTTGCCATGACGGATTGCATTATTAACCGATTCGGTAATAGCAACCATGATGTTACCATAGATATCGTCATCTATCTCAAATGTATCTTTAACATTATCAATAAAACTTTCAACGATGCGAATGTTTTCTACTAATGAAGGGATCTGTATGCGCAAGGATTCCATGTGTTCTTTAAAATTAATGCAAGTTATTTCATTGATAATTAATAACAAAATAAAGTCTAAGCTCAACTAAAATAAGTATAATCTTAACCGGTTTATTTTATTCACGTCACTCCAGTGTTTTAAAATAATCGTCTATTTCTTCTTTGAAATAAGGCGTATAAGAAGGAGGAATTGTTTTAATCAGTTCTAATTGTTTTTCTTTTGCTTTCAGGTATTTCTCCAGCGACGGCGGATAATCATTTGGCTTCTGGTCTGCTGTTTTAGATTCCCGTTTATTATCCCAATCTCTTTCCCGCATTGATTTCTCCGCTTCCAGTAATCGGGTCTGGATCTCACGCTGACGCATAATCGTTTCATTGGTGATATTTTTGTTCACCAGATCTCGCTCTGTCTGTTCCATCATCTCACTCAGTTTCTTAATTTCATTGCTTGGATTACCGCCTTGTTCTTTCATCATCTGTTCCATTTCCTGCAGCGACTTACGCAGCATCTCCTGTTCGGCAGCAAGCTTCGCCAGTTCTTCAGACAAACTCTTTCCGCTTAATCCGCTTTTCTTTAATTGCTCAATCTTTTGGCTTAGCTGCTGCTGCATCTGACTCATGTTACCCGGCTTAGGCTTACCCGTAGAGCCCGGCTTTGGTTTGTTGCATTGCGCATTGCCCATCTTCGGCTGACTGCTGGCCATCTGTTGCTGCATCTGTTTTAATACTTCATTCAGCATCAAGGCAAGGTTGTTCATCGACGTCATCGCGTACTGCTCATCAGAAGCAGCCAGATCCGGACGACGCTCTTTGATGTGTTGTACGGCAGCATCCATGTGTTGGTTCATGGCCAATACTTCTTTCGTTACAAACGCCTCAATCTGCGGAACTCGTTTCGCCAACGCATATAAGCTGTCCTTGATAATCTTACTGTCGTCCTTCAGCTTTAACTGCTGTTGCCCAAGGGTAATATAACGCGGATCGGTCTGCTGTACCTTACGGAATTCCTTCATCAGGGCTTCCTGGTCAAAAGATACATGTAGCAGGTTATCCAGAATCTGACGCAAATCTTTCATGTTTTCCTCCGCCTGCGCAGCTGCCATGTTGGCTTTCATTTCCTGCATCTTGGCCGACATCTGTTTCATCTTATCTGAAGCATTCTTTTGAGACGAACCAGCCTTTTTATTCTGGCCTCCACCCAATTGCTCGCTGCTTTTCTGCATCTCCTGGTCAATCTCCTGCTTTTCCTGCTCCAGGTTTTCAAGCGGTTTTTTATCTTCCAGTTCCTTGTTCAGCTCATCGAGCTGCTTCATGTCCTCCTGCAGCTTATCAAACTCTTTATTTAACTCTTCCTGTTCTTTTAGTAATTCTTCTTTGGACCCTTTCTGCTCCATGGTTTTTTCAGAAAGTTCTTCCTGCTTTTTAGCAAGCTCATCCAGTTTTTGGATATTGTTTTCCAGCGCCCGGTCAAACTGCATCTGTTTGAATATTTCCAGATTCCGTTCTATCTCCTTTTCCAGGAACTTATCTTTATTCGATAAGTCCTTCATGGTTTTGTCTATATCCTCTTTTTTGGCATTTTCCTGGAGCAATTTCTCCAGTTCATCCATCAGTTTTTTCGTTTCTTCATCCAGCAATTCATTCATGAGCTTTTCCAGCTGTTTCATTTTCTCAGCCAACTCCTGTGAGGCAGGGTCAAATTTGTCTTGCTTTTCCTGAAGTTTATTTAAGTTTTCTTTTAACTGCTGCAGTTCCTTTTCAAGTGCCTGATGTTTTTTGACCATTTCTTCCATCGCTTGTTTGTCCTGCCATGAAAGTTGTTTTTTGGTTTTGGTGCGTTCTTCCAGCTGCTGCATTTCTTTTTGTAACTGCTTGGCCTGCTCAGCAATGTCCTGGAATTGTTCTGAGGCTGAACTTGAGCTTGTTTTAAGCTCTTGTTCTACTTCTTCCTTGCTTGGTATTTTCCAGGAGAATAAGGTTGATTTTGTACTTTTTGAACCGTTTACTCCATCATTGTCAAACACTTCCAGATAATATTCCAATTCCTGCCCCGGAGCAATCTTTATGGAATCGATGTTCCACGTGCTGTAAAACGTTTGGTTTGGTGTTCCACGATCGATAGGGATATTCTTCGTTCCTTTCTGAATAACCTTCTTGTTTTTGTCCTTGACAGCATATTGAATCAGTAAGCGGTTAATTCCATAATCATCTGATAATGAACCACCAAACTGAATTTCTTCCAGCAAGGTTGAATCACGGAATTCTTCGACCAGAATGTTAGGATACTGATCTTTAACTACATGCACTGCATATTGGATGGGCAAAATTTCAGCACCTTTGTTCCGGTTAATTTGAATCGAATATTTGTCGTCGTTTTTAAGCATCTTTCTGAAGCTGAACCGGTCACCGGATTTTTCATTCTGAACCAGTTTATTTTTTTCGCTTTCAAAAGCCACATCAAGTTGATCTGTATGGATCGTCTCAATGTTCCACGTGGCAACGGTTCCTTCAGGAACGGTGAGGTTGCCACCGTTTTTAATCGACTCTGATTGTTTTTTTATATAGGCAGGAAATTCCAGAACGATATCCAGGCCTAAAATATCGGGCTTGACACTTACCTCCAGTTCGTATTCCTGAGACAAAAATCCGGCAGCTTCAAAACGGAAGTCTTCGTTGCGCTGTACATTTTTGAAATCGTAACTGAAAACACCTTCGGATTTTTTCCTGAGTTTGTAGCGTTGGCCGTGAACCAAAATATAACATTGCTCGGGAATTTCATTGCCTGTCAATTCGAGCGAAATTTCCAGGTCCTGATTTTTGTAAACCGAAAAGTTTTTATTCAAAACGTTGAACTGAAACGGCGCCGGAACCAAAAATTGGCTATTATATTTGATTATACGGTTTGCACTCTCTGTTAATAAAGTTGGTATAACAATTAATAATATGATTATAAGAAATATAGGTGGCAATGCATACCTTAAATATTTACGGTTTTCAGACAAATCAATTGCGCCTGAAAAAGTGAACATATTCAGCTCTTTTGTCTTTTGCCGGATGCTTGCCGAGATGAGATCATTGGCAGCAGCGTTATTACTGTTTTGCAGTTGCAGGGTATTGATAAGCTTATCGCTTATTTCAGGGAAGAATGCGCCGATTTGTTTGGAAGCCTCTTCGTTGGAAAGGGCTTTATCCAGATGAAATAATTTAATGATGGGAGTAACGATCCAGCTGCCTAAGGTGTAGACAGTACTCGAAGCCAGCAGCAGTAAAAAAGATAAGCGTACAAAGCTGTTGAACCGGCCGAAGTGTTCTGTTAAAGCAAGAGCCAAAAAGACCGTTGATATAAGTCCGACGGTTATTAATGAGCCACGAAGCAATCGGTTCAGGTAATACTTCTTCTTGTATTGCCTGAGGTTGGCTAATAGTTCATTGTATGTATTACCATGTATCATTTTAATATCCAGTAGTAAACAAACGGATTAAATGTATGAGAAAAAACCCGTAAAATTTCTCTGAAGAAATTATTACGGGTTTTATAAATATCAGTACTTACTTCTAACGAAGTTTCTCAGCTGTTATTTTGCTTCGTTTTTAGACGGAGTTAAATAAACGGATGTGAAATCTCTGTATTGCATTGCGTTGTTCGGGAAGTTTTTAACTGTTGGCTGCATTAATCTGTATGCTTCATCGTACCAAAGAACTACGATTGGAGCTTCAGTCATGGCAACTTTTTCAGCTTCTAGGAAATATTTATACGCTTCCTGAGTTGTTTGTGATTTAAGACCTTTCTCGTACAACTCATCAAATTTGCTGTTTTTGTAACGAGCCATGTTTGGATAAGATGAAGTTGATGCATTTGCAGGAACGTTTTTACCGTATAGGTACCATAAGAAGTTTTCCGGACTAGGATAATCTGCGATCCAGCCTACTCTGAATAAATCTGATTTACCACCGATCATGTTATCAATCAATGTTGCAGTCGTTACAACATTTGTTTCGATTGTGATGTTCAGGTTGTTTTTCAATTGTGTTCTTACTTCAGCAGCTACAGCTTCGTTACGTCCACCGTCTGAGTTTAACTCAAGAACGATTTTAGGAACATCAGCACCGCTCTTGAAGCCAGCCTTCTTTAAATAATAGTTAGCAGAATCAAGGTTCAATGTATAACCGGAAATTGATTTAGCATCGTATTCAGGGAAAACGTTAACCGGTGTAATACCCCAGAAACCTGGAGCGTCACCTTCACCGTCAAGAACTTTATCAAGGATCATTTTTCTGTCGATACCGAAAGAAATTGCTTTACGAAGATTTACGTTGCTGAACATCTTGCCCTGGTTAGCAAAAGAAAGGAAGTGTACAGCCATTTCCGGGTTCTTCTGTAAATCATACAGACCGTATTCCCCGGTTTTCTTAACAGATTGTTCTTCGATGTCAATGATGAAGTCTGTTGGAAGACGGTACATCATATCGAAGTTTCCTTTTTTGAATTCGATCAATTCAATTTTACGGTCTTTTAAGAATTTAACAGCAATACCATTTAAGTATGGTAACTGGTTGCCGTCTTCGTCTTTCAGGTAGTAGTTCGGGTTTCTTAATAAATTTACAGAAGTTCCTTCGTCGATGCTTGAAACAACAAATGGACCTGTACCTACAGCTTTAACACGCATTTCCTGTCCGTATTTCTCGTATGCTTCTTTAGCAAAGATGAATGTGAACGGACGGGCTAAGTTGTAAAGGAAAATAGAGTTTGGTTCAACAAGTGTGAATTCGATTGTGTATTTATCTATTACCTTGATACCTTCTACTTCAAACGCTGGTTTTTTACCACCTGCACTTGCTTCATAATAAGCATCAGCACCTTTCAGGATACCCTGGAACATACTGAAACCCTGGTTTTGCTGTGGGTTGGAAGTACAAAGCAGGCTGAAGCAATATTTAACATCTTCTGCAGTGAACTCACGGCCTTTACCATCCGGGAAGCAAGCGTTGTCGTGGAACTTAACACCTTTGCGAAGTGTGAATGTATAAACTGTTTTTGATTCGTCAATGGTATATTTTTCTGCCAAACCGTTTGTCAGATGCAATGAGTCTTGTGTAAACTTCATCAAGCCTTCATAAACCTGAGATGCAATTCTGTAAGAAGTAGCATCTGTAATGTTATGAGGGAATAAGTTTTTAAGGAACTCCGCTTCGTTGTATTTAAAAATTCCACCAGAGTATTTACCGCCTTTGGCTTCTATTAATGCTTCAGCATTTTCAGATCTTCCGTCCTTGTCATTGGAGCAGGAACCCATTACAAGAACTGCTAGTAAAAGTGGTAATAACGATTTTTTCATTGTATCGTAAGTAATTATTTTTTGTACTCGATTTTATTTCGCTTCTACGGAATAAGCCGAAGAAACGTTAGTTTTTTTAGTAAAGCAATATACCAAATTCTGAATAGAAACAAATTTTATTCACTAATAATTTCTAACAAAACAGGGCAATGATCGGAATGTACGGCGTCGGGTAAAATCACACTCCTGACAATTTTCGGTTTCAGCGGTTCTGTTACTGCAAGATAATCAATACGCCAGCCCAGATTTTTACTTCTTGAACCGGCCCGGTAACTCCACCAGGTATAGTGGTGGGGTTCCTGATTACAATGCCTGAAGGAATCAATGAATCCGGATTCGAAGAATTTGTCCATCCACTCGCGTTCTTCGGGTAAGAAGCCTGAGGTTTTCGCATTCGACTTTGGATTGTGTATGTCTATTGCTTTGTGGCAGATGTTATAATCACCGCATACAATTAAGTTAGGAAAAGTTTTTCTTAATTCAGAGACATATACCAGAAAATCATCCATCCACTCGAATTTAAATTTCTGCCGGTCTTCGCCGCTGGAGCCAGATGGCATATAGACATTTAATACGGAGAAGTTTGAATAATCAGCCCGGATAACCCTTCCTTCAAAATCATATTTTTCTATGCCGCAGCCAAACTGTACATGCTTAGGAATTTCTTTGGTGAATATGGCTACGCCGCTGTAGCCTTTTTTCTGTGCCGGAAAAGCATAAGCAGTATAACCCATGGTCTTAAAAGCTTCGGCATCAATCTGGTCGGCAGTTGCTTTGATTTCCTGGAAACACAATACATCCGCATTGGTTGCCTGTGCCCAGTTCAGCAAACCTTTTGTGATCGCGGAACGGATTCCGTTCACATTATAGGTAATAATTTTCATTCGTTTGTAGTATTGTCTTCTTCAGCTGAAGGAGATGGCTTGGGTTTTATGACTGGTTTCAAATGGCTCACATCCCTGGCATTATTTTCACGCGCGCGTTCTTCCTGAATCTGCTCTTCAAAATACTCAATCATGTGCAGTTTCAACAAATCTTCCTGTTCTTCGAGGGTAAGCTTAGGTAAAGATTTAACAATTTTATAATGCGGCCAGCCGTCTGAATCCAGTCCTTCCCATTCATAATACCCGGAAAGGCTTAACAGTTTGCAGGTGGCAATGTGCATGAGATCTTGTTTCTCTTCTTTGGAAAAAGTTTTTTTACCTTTTCCCAATTCATTTACACCAATAAGAAATAACAGCGTGTTTGTTGTGGGCTTTTTACCTGTGGTGCGGATAAAAAAGTACATCAAACGCTTCCAGTCTTTGTTCAGATCAAGATCTTCAAATTCCATATACTTTTTATCAAAGGAAATACTAATTTACGAACCAATCAGCGAAGGGAATATTTTTTATGAAAAATCTTTTTAAAAGCATCGGGTCTTTTTCCGCATGTTTATCGGATGTATTGTATCCGCCACATTGTATTGTCTGCGAATCAGGCCTGAAGCAGGGAGAGACCGATGTGTGCGCCGCCTGCCTGAGTACCTTGCCACTGGTGAATGAAGATTATTCACCCGAGTCACTATACATCCGTTTGTCAATAGAATTAAGACCTTCGTTCGTATGGGCTTTCCTGTCGTTTGATGCACGGAACAAAACACAGAAAATTCTGCACGCGATTAAATACGGGGATTCACCGGACATAGCCACGCGAATTGCGGCTATCTGGGCAGACCGCATAAAAGCATCGCTTCTTGAAGCAAACATTGATGTGATCATTCCAATTCCGCTCCATCAATCAAAAATGCGGAAAAGAGGATATAACCAGGCGACCAAAATTGCACAGGGATTTACAACGGTGTTGGAATCATGTCCGGTGGAAGAACAGGTGCTGTACAGAAAAAGAAATTTATTTATCCAGGCAAAAAGCACCCGGGCGAAACGGTTTCAGAATGTGAAGGAAGTATATGCGATTAAAAATATTGACCGCATCCAGGGTAAGCATGTATTGCTGATTGATGATGTATTAACAACGGGAGCTACGCTGGAAGCCTGTGGTGTATTATTGAAAAAAGCAGGAGCAGCAAAGGTAAGTGTTGGCTTGCTGGCAATGGTTGTGGATTGAAAATATAAAGTCGTTTAGTTAAGGGGCTGCATATTTTATTGTTCTAAAACCGTTGGCTAAAGCCAAACGGTAATGAAAGCTGTGCAAAGCATTATATTAATGCTGGCTCGGCTTTCATTGCCGTCCCATTTATGGGACGGTTTCTGTATCATTAAGGTAATTTGAATTCGATAAACTAATTCTTAACTAAACGACATTGGATTGAAAATGTAAAGAAAAAAAAATCCCTTCCCGACATTATCGGGAAGGGATTTTTTTTGAATGAAAATCTATCTATTAATAGTTTGTACCAGCCTGGATCATTGCACAGCGGAAACCGATTGTTGCAGTGCTTGAATCTTCAGCAATGTATCTTCTTGTACCTGGAGACATCCAGTAAGCAACGTCTTTCCAAGAACCACCTTTGTATACACGTACGTGGTCATCAACTAAAGACTGGAAACCAGCTTTGTCATATCCTTTTTCTTCATCTAAGAAACCGTTACGACGTAATGGGTTCAAATCATCAAATGTTTGGAATGATAACGGACGGTAAACATCGTAAACCCATTCGTTTACGTTACCAGCCATGCAGTAAAGACCGAAATCATTTGGCGGGAATTCGTAGATGTAAGTAGTGATCATTGCACCATCGTTCAACTTACCAGCGATACCGGCATAGTCACCACGACCTCTTTTAAAGTTTGCAAGGAACATACCCATTTGTTTTCCATAAGGGTTACGTAATGCGTGACCATCCCATGGATATAAACGCTTGTGTGTTTGGTTTTCATCTAACCACTGGTTACCGATAAGTGCCTGAGCAGCATATTCCCACTCAGCTTCAGATGGTAAACGGTAGTTTGGAAGAACAACACCTGATTCCAATGGAATACGTCCACCGCCTTCAGGAACTTCCATACCTGCATTTTGTGCAAGCTGATTGTTTACTACTGTAGTTCTCCATACACAGTAGTCGTTCGCCTGGATCCAGTTAACACCAACCACCGGGAAATAACGGAAACCTGGGTAACGGAAATAGTGATCTACGTATGGATCGTTGTATGCAAGTTCAGATGCCCATACGGTTGTATCCGGCAATGCAGACTCATAAAATTCCTGAGATGAGTCACGCTGAACATAAAATAAATATTCTAACCAGTGAATGTTGGCAATTTCTGTTTCATCCATGTAGAAAGATGCTACAGTAACTGTTCTTTCAACGTTGTCACCGTTTTTCATTAAATCTTCTTCAAATGAACCAAGAACTGTACGTCCGCCTTCAATGTATACTAAGTTTGGACCTTCCGGCTGACCAGCATAATCTGCTACCTGATAGCCATTTTCTTCATTGAAAGCCATTCCAGTTGTCGTACTGGAACCTCCCGGATTCATACTAGTAGGGTTCCCTTTGCTGCACGAAAAAAGAAGTGAAGCTCCTGCTAATAATACAACCGCATGTTTGATAACACGATTCATTTTCTTCATAACCTGTTTAATTAATAGATAGTATTTTCCAATTCAGTGTGCTAATTTATCCACATTATATCTAAAATCCAACAAATCAAAGGAAATTTGATACTTGAATTTAGACACAGTTCATAAACAGCGATATACACATTAAAATTTTCTTTCTAAAACGCCTGAAAAAGCCATTTTTGAATAAAATTCTTCTGTAAATACCTGTAAATCTATCCCATTAAAGAGATAAATCCAATTGTTTTTGCAATTCCTGTTCATTAATTGCATTTAATTGAATGATGAACGACTCCCGATCGCCCACCCGGGTTTTTGCAATTCCATAATATAAATGTGTGTCCGTTTTCTGAATAGATATACAGGTAACGGGGGCACCTACCGGTAGATCCGGACATACCCATTGTCCGGAATTATCTTTATATAAAGGAATTACACTCATCAACGAATCAAATACAATATAGTTATATACTTCTGTAAATTTTTTTTCCGGCACCGGAACCAAAAAAGTGGCCACGAAACTGGCTTTTTCCAGGGAATCCTCATAAAAACGGTCACAATTGATCCAGCCGAAGTTTTTGATGGAGAAAAAATACGTGTTTAAACTTTTTTGAATTTGCGTTTCTTTGTACGCATCATCTTCTGCAATGAAAGATTCTGTATAGCTTTCTTCATATATAGAATTGATGTTCTCACTCAGGTTCCAGTTCATATTTCCGTCCTCGTTTCTCACGCCTTCAAAATATGTCATGTTTGTTTGAATATCTTTTGGCAAGCGTATTTTAACGGCATCTTCACACGCAATATATAATGGAGCGCCGTTTTCAGAAAAAGCATTGATGTAAACAGAACCGTCGCTCTCTAATACACTGCCGTTTGAAACCGTATACGCCCGTTCTTTTAGTAACGCCTTCTTACTATATAGCTCCTTCAGTTCAAATTCTATTTTTCCTGTTGCAGCACTGTCGCTCAATGTTAAACAAGCCGGACGGATAAAAAGTATGGTTCCTTCTTTTCCATAGAATATGGTATCAGCATTTGACTCCAGATAAAATGTCTGTACAGGTACAGATAAAATTTTTGTTAAGTCGGGTGCTTGTGGTTTCGAAAACACAACCGGATACTCATATACCTGACGCATGCCGATGGTCCGGTTCATGGGTTTGCAGCTGAAACAAGCCAACGTTGCAGCAACAAAATATAACAACTGTTTTCATAAGCATAATATTTTATTAAAGAACATAATGCAGCACTTGTGTTTGGTTACAGATTTATAAAGACATTATGCTTCGATAAATATTTTTTTATCGAAGTATGTATCTTTTTTATTCCTCCACATTATTCAATCAAACAAGTAATTATTCACTTAACAGATTTGAATTATGGCATCAGGAAAAGAAACTCCCAGACAACGCATGATTGGTATGATGTACCTCGTGCTGACAGCCTTGCTTGCCTTGCAGGTAAGTTCTGCTGTGATTGAAAAATTTTATGCATTGAATGAAAGTATAGAAACCGGTGTATCTAATGCCGCCATCTATAACGGCGATCGTTTGTTTGAAATACAGAAAGCTGTAAAAGAAAGAGGCAACCGGAGTGACGAAATTATACTCGCAAAAAATGCACTGACACTGCGCGAGAAGACGCAGGAGATCCGTACCTACATGGAAAAATTAAAAACAGAAATGATAGACCGGACCGGTGGTTATGACGAAGAAGGTAATTTAAAAGGCGCGAAAGAAGAAACCGAAGTGGAAGTGTATATGCTTGGCACCAATAAATCCAATGGCAAGGCATACGAACTGCAGAATAAACTGAATGAATATGTAGCCTTTGTAAGTAAACTGTCAGGAAAATCTTTTCCAAAAATTGCACTTGATGCCAAAGATGATCCAATCTATAAAAACAAAGCCGACCAGAAGAATAAAGATTTTGCACAGGTGAATTTTGCGCAGACGCCCCTGGTTGCAGCCATGGCTGTGATCAGTGACCTGGAAACAAAAGTTACCAATATGGAAAGCTCCTTGATGACGCAGTATATGACAGACGTTGGCCGTGGTGATTTTAAAGTGAATAGTCTGAAACCGGTTGTACGTGCAACGAGTAAATATATTCCTGCCGGAACGAAATATGAAGCAGAAGTGATGATGGCGGCAACATCTACCTCGCAACAACCAGTGATGCAGGTAGGCACACAAAATCTGGCTGTGAATCCGGAAGGTATCGGTGCTTATAATTTTCTTGCAAGCGGTGGCGCATACAATGCCGAAGGTTTATTAAAAAAGACATGGACGGCACAGATCAAAGTTAAAAAACCGGATGGCAAAGACACGGTGTACACCGTTACAGAAGAATATTTTGTGGTAAAGCCTGTGATCCAGATTCAATCGGCAGCGCAGACAGGTTTGTATTTTAACTGCGGAAATAAAGTAGATATCATGGTGCCGGCACTGGGTGCAGAATACAATCCGGAATTTAAAGCCACGGGTGCAACGGTTAAATCTACCGGTACAAAAGGACGTGTATATATTATACCAAGTTCTCCGACAACAAAAGTTGCTGTGTACAACAAAGGACAATTTATCGGAGAGGAAGCATTTAAAGTAAAAGCAATTCCGAAGCCAACGATTGAAGTGCGCGTAAACGGACAATTGGTAAATGCCCGCACCGGAATTTCTTCCTTGGCTTTAAAAAACATTTCGATCAAAGCCATTGCTGATGCAGACTTTGCTGCCAGCCAGCCGGAAGATTGTTACTATAAAGTTACCGAATGGGAAATTGATTTTGGCCGTGGTAGAAAACAGGTTCCGGGTCTTGGGAAAATGACACCGACGGAACAGCAGGTAAGTATGGGCGGCAAATCACAGAACCTGCAGGACAAAGACATGATTTTTGTAACACCGAAAAAAGTAATGCGCAAAAATTATCTCGGGGTTTGGGAAGAAGTAAAAGTTGCTTCCACTCCGATTTTAATTCCTATACTCAACAATTAATTTTTTTAAACGCCTTAACTAAAAAGTTAAGGCGTTTATTTTTCCTGACGAGCAAGAAACTGTCCAAAGGGTTCAAACCCCTTGGAGAGTTAATCCTCAGGCTGACTAATTTCTTGAAATAAACATTTATATTTAAAGAACAGATGAAGCGTAATTTATGAAACACATTCCCTTTTTTACATTAACACATCAGAATCTTGAAATCGAAAGAGAAGTGCAGGCCTTTTATAAAGAACTGCATGCCGATGCCTGGTATGTATTGGGTGAGCGTGTTACTCAATTTGAAAAAGAATATGCTGCATATCATTCCGTAAGACATTGTGTTGGCGTAGGCAACGGACTCGATGCCCTTACACTTTCACTGAGGGCATTAAAAGTCGGAAAGGGTCACGAAGTTATCGTTCCCGCAAATAGTTTCATTGCGACATTGTTAGCCGTTACACAAGTGGGTGCCTTACCGGTATTGGCAGAACCTGATCCGCATACATTCAATATCACGGCTGAAGAAATTGAAACAAAGATTACAGAGCGAACCAAAGCAATTATTCCTGTGCATCTATACGGTTTGCCTTGCGAGATGAATAAGATCCTTGCTCTTGCTGAAAAAAAAGATCTATACGTGATTGAAGATAATGCGCAGGCACACGGAGCAATTTATAAAGGAAGAAAAACCGGAAGTTTCGGAGTTGTGAATGCAACAAGTTTTTATCCGGTGAAACCGCTGGGCGCATACGGTGACGGCGGTGCTATAACCACCAACGACGAAACACTTGCACAACAGATCCGAATGTTCGGTAATTACGGTTCGGAAGAAAAATATTTTTATGAAACAACAGGCATCAATTCCCGCCTTGATGAAATACAGGCGGGAATTTTGTCGATCAAATTAAATCATTTGGACCGCTGGAACGAAGAGCGCGCACAGATTGCTGAAATTTATTCTAAAGCGCTTAAAGAAATTCCGGAACTGATACTTCCGGTCTCATCACCGGACAGTACACATGTTTATCATCAGTATGTGGTGCGTACGGAAAGAAGAGATGAACTGAAAGACCAGCTGCAGAAATACGGTGTGCAGACAGGTATTCACTATCCGGTACCCCCGCACCTGCAAAAAGCCTACGAATTTTTAAATATCAAAAAAGGAAGTTTACCCGTAACTGAAACGTTGGCTGAAACGGTTCTAAGCCTGCCGATTTATCCGGGAATGAAAAAAGAAGAAACTGAATATGTATGCGACGCGATCAAAAACTGTTTACAGGCATGATCGCGTGCCATTATTTTTTTTCTTCTTCGGGTTGGCAAAATTCTATGTTTCTGGATGTGATGTGCCAGTAATAAAGCATCGACCCGAGAAGCTCCGACTGCTCACAGCTATCGGTGAATCCCCAGTTAATGACCGTACAATCTCTTTTCAGTTTTATACATTTTTCCGGACCTTTTGATTTGATGGCCAGCTCCTGCAGGTATTCTTTTTCGCAGGTATTTGTGTATGTCGGTACAGTATCTTTTTTCATGTAAAAGAATGAGATACCAATTAAAAAGCAGATATAAATTCTTTTTACTAAACCTTTGAACAGTTTAATAAGCAATACGGAAGAAGCGCCCCAGCAAAAATACATCAACACCAAAACCGGAAGAATGGTATCTCTGCGGAGTATGAACGGTCTGTAATCGCGGTAGCCACCCATTGGCAGCAGCAATATATATACAACAGAAAAAATTGCCCGTAAAACTGCAATGTTAAAATCGTCCGGTGTTTCTTTTTTGGGTGTGTTTGTCAGGAGTTGGGTTTGTGTGGGGGGTGGCGGGAGTTGG
>NZ_JBQCDF010000219.1:0-4844 GCF_051961495.1 Cytophaga sp.
TCATTGCTGTTTACTGTTTCGCGGTTTAAGATCCATTTACGGGCAGCGGCTTTCCAGTCTGTAATGGGTTGCTGGGTTTTGGTGCGCCAGCCGGTGGCCTCGTAATAGAAAAAGAATTTTTTGGCTTCACTAAGCTGCCACTTGTTGTCGTTGAAGTAGGTGACTACTTCAATTTGTGTAGGATGGACAGCAATGGAAGCATCAACCGGAATCTGGTTGCAGAAATTATACATGCTGATGGGCGAATCACGCGCATTGAAACTTGGCGCATAGTTGATGTAATCCCATTCATGCAGTTCCTTGAGGTATTTGGTATAGGTGGTAAATGAACCTATTTTAGCCGCGTTCATGATATCAATACGGTTTACGGCCATTGGTATTTTAAAATGCTGGTGGTTCCACTGCTGGAACAATGCCATGTATAATGAAATGTGTGCGGGTGACAAACGGGGATCATCGTTCATGATCTCCAAAACTTTGTTCAGGTGTTTGATGTAATTCATTTTTAAGGGATGTATTGGGAAAATCATTGTGTACGTTAAAAATATTTTCTAAAAACATAGCTGGTGTTTTTTCAAAAAAGTAAACGTACTGTATTCGTATCTGGTACATATTTTCAACATGCACGACACTTTATTTATTGTTGAATGTTTTCTACATGGTTATCATTTTTAAACTTTTGTTAAACATATGTGCTCTACAGCTACTACAAATACGGTATGGCTATGCAGCCTGCATACATGTACCTGCGCGCGGATGCTGGTAAATGCAAATGCTATACCAATAAATGAAACGGTGAATGAATGAGAGGAAATAAATAGATGAGAGGGAAAAAATCTTCGACGGGTATGGGTATTTTATCTCTGAAGGAATAAGCGTATTGAATGTTTTCAAAAAATAATGATCTTAATCATTATTCTAATTTATAACAAAGTGAAGATATACTTGCCAATAATAATGGAGTTGGTGCTATCCTTGCAGGTACTGATAATACCGGAAGCATCAATCTCAAAAGGTATGATTCTGTTTTCGATAACTAATTTACCGGAGATAATAGAATTAACAAACGATAAACATTTAAACTCATAAGGATGTATGCAGATAAAATAATTGTTTCTCTCCTGCATTAAAATATATACATCATAAATGGAGTAAGTGCTTTTTGTGAGCATGAAAATAAGTCGGTTAACATTTATATAAATTCGATCGAATCAATTAAAAAAACGGCAAGAACTTTTCAATTTCTTGCCGGCTATTAATTCAGCAGAAAACAATAAATCTTTTAATGCAAAAATATCTTAACGTAGGCGTTCAAAAAATATACAAAGGTTAATAAATGACCTATTTGTTATATAAATAAATTGATTTATTACACTTTTTAACATTAGTAATCATTTTAACTGTAAACTATACTAACATAACTTTTGTAAAAACGTACGTTTAAAAAATTAAACTTTAAAACTATGGACATGTTCAACAAACTACTCGACTTACTTCAGAAGCAAAACAGCGGGCTGCTTTTAACTGCCACTATATTATTTATTCTTTTACATTATTCAGATAAAATTACAAACCTACTGAGCCTGTTTAAAAAGACAACGATGCCCAATATTTATAATTCCAATGACGGCTCGTACAGCTCTAAGGTATTAGCTGACCTGGATGAAATAAAATCCTTTCAGCAGCGGGGAATCAATTATGTAGAACGTTATAACAGGGAGCGGATTTTCTGTTTGCACGAACAATTAAAAGGAAAGATTTCTTACAAAGCAATCAGCCGGGCGGCCGAATACATTCATGTGGATGATGATAATAAATATGTGATGGAAATACCGGTATTGGAACATGTTAAATATTATGCATTGAACGCATTCATTTTGCTTTTCCTCTTTATTACTGCAGCTCTATTAACAGCCCTTACCACAGTATCTGCTGCCAGTGATTTATATATAAACTTATCACTGGCTCTTATGTGCTTATACATATTTTGCCTGTTTGTTCACATGAATGCAGCCATGACCATTGCAAAAAAAATATCAAAAATGATTCGCGGAAGGGAGTTATTTTATAGCGATAAAATCGAAGTCATGCAGTAGAAGCATGTTAAGAAAGGCACAAGCGAATGCTTGCGCCAGCGTGGTTGAAAAGACCTAACACGGTTAGAGACGAACCAGAACAATTCTCTTTTTGGCTACAACAATCCCTGATCCGGCAACTTTTTTTATTCCGTTTTGTGTGAGCTTTGTGATGGAATTAAACCTCACACATCATGAACAGAATATTAGGGAAAAATGGCCCTTCGGTTTCGGCCATTGGCCTGGGCTGCATGGGCATGTCTGGCGCATACGGACAAAGCGATGAAAAGGAATCTATCGCTACCATAGAGCAGGCGCTTGAGCTGGGACATAATTTTTTAGATACGGCAGATTTTTACCTTTCGGGTCATAACGAAATGCTCATAGGCCAGGCGCTTAAAGGCAAGCGCGACAAGGCTTTCCTTTCGGTAAAAACGGGCATGATGGCTTCGCCCATGGGCTATGGCGCTGTGAACGGCCACCCGAGTTATATCTACCATGCAGTGATGCATAGCCTGCAACGCCTGAAAACGGATTACATTGATCTGTACACAATCGCACGTATTGATGCGGATGTACCTGTTGAGGAAACTGTGGGCGCCCTGGCTGAATTGGTAAACAAAGGTATTGTGCGGTATATTGGTTTATCGGAGGCTTCAGTCAACAGTATCCGCAAGGCCGCGGCAACGCATACAATCACGGCGCTGCAAATAGAATACTCGCTCTGGACACGTGATATTGAAGCGGAGGTGCTGCCTGCCATCCGCGAACTGGGCATTGGCCTGGTTGCTTACTCGCCTTTGAGCCGGGGCTTTTTGAGCGGCGAGTTAAAAAAGCCGGAAGACCTGACGGATAACCGTGCGCACATGCCGCGCTTCCAGGGGGAGAACTTCTACAAAAATCTGGAGCTGGTAGAAAAAATAAAAACGCTGGCTGCGGAAAAAGGATGCAGTCCGTCGCAGCTGGCCATTGCATGGGTGCTGGCACAGGGCGAGGATATTATCACGATACCGGGTACTAAACGCATTAAATACCTGGAAGAGAATATTGCATCTGAAAAGGTGACGCTCACTCAGGAAGATTTACAGAGCCTCGATGCGATCATGCCTGCCGGTGCAGCGGCGGGTACGCGTTATCCTGAAAGGTTTATGGGGATGCTGAACAGGTAGGCTTTTGTTTGTTCTTTGATCATAACTGATGTCAGATGAAATGCAGGCTTCCGTTCGCCACGGCGAATGCAAATCCGGAAGCGCTAATGATCTTATTGCAGTGGGTGGTTGGTCGAAAAGACCAACCACGGCGAAAAATTTCTTAACGCAATTTGAAATGAGGCCATTGGATTATAAATCCAGAAGAGCCTAAATTAAAAAGCACAAGCGAATGCTTGCGCCAGCGGTGATGTTTGCGCCGGCGATTCACGGTTCATAAAAATTATTGATACATTTATACTATGAAGAAGAAGGATACTGCACCAAAGAAATTTGATTCGTTGTCTGAACTGCACCGGTTGCTTGGGCTGCCAAAGCCTCTGCACCCGATGATCAGCCTGGTAGAAAACAAAAACAACGCGATTGACTTAAGTAAGCTGCCTGATACGTTTGTGCATGGTTTTTATAAGATCTCTTATAAAACGAAACTTACGGGAAAGATTAAGTACGGCCAGGGCTACTATGATTTTGATGAAGGGGGTTTGTTGTTTAAGGCGCCCAACCAGGTAAGCGCGAATGGTGAGATGAGCCAGGACCATTCGGGTTTTACAGTGTTGTTTCATGCTGATTTCTTAGCGGGTTATCCTTTGGCAAAAAAAATAAAGCAGTATGGTTTCTTTTCGTATGCTGTAAATGAAGCGCTGCATCTTTCAGAGAAAGAAAAAGCAACGGTGATTTCTATTTTTAAAAATATAGATGAGGAGCTGAACAGCACGATTGATGACTTCAGTCAGGATGTGATTATTTCTCAACTTGAATTGCTTTTGAATTACAGCAATCGTTTTTATAAACGTCAGTTTCTTACGCGGAAAACGGTAAACAACAGTCTGCTGCAAAAGCTTGAAGAGATACTGGATGATGCTTTCGATGATGAAAACCTCTTGAATCAAGGTATCCCGACGGTGCATGCGCTGGCTGATAAGCTGCATCTGTCGCCGAGTTATTTAAGCGATATGCTCCGGTCGTTAACGGGTCAGAACACGCAGCAGCATATTCACCATAAACTGATTGAAAAAGCGAAGGAGAAATTGTCTGTTACGAGTTTATCAGTGAGGGAAATTGCGTATGCGCTGGGCTTTGAGCATTCGCAATCGTTCAGTAAATTTTTCAAAACAAAAACGAATTTATCTCCGCTGCAGTTCAGGGCTTCTTTCAATTAAGGTTTATGGCTGAGGTATTTTGTCTGGTGCAAGGCGGATTGTAAACCCGGTAGAGCTGGTGAGAATAAATATAGTCTAAGACTACAAAATAAATGATACCAGTCCCCGCTTCGCTAAGACTGGCGCCAGCGAGGATTGCTTAGGAAGTAAAAATAAATAGCGGATTACAAATCCTCCGCCGCGGCGGATTATCTGGCTT
The DNA here is from genome assembly GCF_051961495.1 of Cytophaga sp. Taxonomy (NCBI): domain Bacteria; kingdom Pseudomonadati; phylum Bacteroidota; class Cytophagia; order Cytophagales; family Cytophagaceae; genus Cytophaga; species Cytophaga sp. Next base: position 4,643 of record NZ_JBQCDF010000219.1, read on the forward strand.
CCGTTCGCCGCGGCGAATGCAAATCCGGAAGAGCTGGAGGAGAATGCTTGCACCAGCAAGTGCGGGCTGATTGCTTCAGCGGCTCAAATGTGCAATGACTTATTTACCGACAATTTCTTTGCGGAAAGTAGTGCCCCAGTTTAAAATTTCGTCCATCATTTTTTTCATAGACTTGCCCAATGGTGTTAGCGAATACTCTACC
>NZ_JBQCDF010000220.1:0-3045 GCF_051961495.1 Cytophaga sp.
CTATTCAATGCACAGTAGCTATCCTTAGTTATGCGCATTTTCAAGTTACTACTTTTCTAAAGACTTTCTTATTTCATTCTGAATATCACTTATTTCTTCTGATATGCTTTTTAAAGTATCCAAATAATAAGTCAACTTACCGGAAGAAACAGAAAAACTTTCACTGTTTTGCTGAATCCATGTTCCTGTTGTAAATGATGAGCTGGTATCTTTTAGGTTCAGATAGAAAGGCCTGGTATAGTTTACAAACTCCGATTCTGAAGCCACCTTATATGAATTGGAATTTGAAGAATTGCTGAATGTTATTTCAAAAGGTTTGTAATTTTCTTTGGAAATAATTAAGTGCGCATCCATACAACCAGAGGCTGCTAATTTGAAAAATCCATTCTTATCAGTTTTTACAGCTATTTTTCGATTCATTAATTGCACTGTTGCTCCTTCAATAGGTTCTTTGGTTGAATTAGAAAGGACTGTTCCGCTAAATTCCGGAAAGCATTCAACCATCCACTTACATGAAAGTGAAGAAATAGCTAAAAAGACAAAAATTAAACTAATTATAAATTTCATTAAGTTATTTATAGTTTTTACTTTGAAATTTATCTTGTCCAAAGGATGGTCGGGTATCGAACGAATTTTCATGCGGAACAAAAGTACAGTAACGAACAAAAAGTTGAGATTTTGGTTGATAGCCTGCAGTTTAGTGCAGCTAACGCGATGCAAGCTGCATTGTTCAGTTTTGTTTCCAATCAGTGTCGGTTTGTAATATCCAGCCTTTTATTTCTGTTGGCTGTTTTAAGAATGATGGATAATCACAATTTTCGATTTCGCTGTCAGAATTCATCAAAACATAAAGCCATTCAATGCCTTTATCTTTTTTTGTTCCAAGAACTTTTCCTTTTGCACCTTTTGTATAGGAAGCGATAAGATTTCCGTATCTACCATAATCAAATGCTGAAGAGTCAATAATGTCAAAAATGTAACAAGTCCTTCTAAGATTCGCTTTTGAGGAAACAACAGAAAACTCGTCGCCAATTGAAAGAATTTTCTGTGGCTTCTGTGTTCCAAGAACCTCACCAACTGTTTTAGCAAGTATAAATGAAATTTTGTCCTGCGAATACTTTACAGTATAATAATATTCAAGAAATTGCGGGTCTGCACAACATCCTGGGTTTAGTAAGGTAAAAGAATCTAATCTATTATCAGAAAAATCAATTCTATCAATGAACCGGTCTCCAGAAAAAACTTTTTCGTAATGGTCACCTCTGTGTAGAAAAAGCTCTGTAATGGTACCATTAACCATTGGACCGACAAAAATAATATCAAGTAATCCATCACCATTAAAATCAATCGCATATGTTGATTTTAGGACATCTTTCGGCTGATACGGATAATCCGGGTAAGGTTTTACTATTTCGAAATTTTGATTAAGGAACTGTAAAAGCAAAATAGTATCCCGGTGCTTCTCTAAACCCGACAGAACAGGGCGATGATTGCTAAATATATCGACAACCTCTATCTTCTTACCCCAACGAATGTATTGTTCAATTTTTCTAATTGAGTCGTTATTATTCGCTAAACTGTCGGTGGATGAATTTAAGTGTCTGTGTACCCCACATCCTGTTAATGTCAGTAGAAAAACCGGTACTATAAACTTAATGAATGTTGTCATAGGATGCAGCTTACGTTTCAGCATTGGCATATTGGCGGGGCATTCAATGTATTTCCAGCCAAAACAAAAGTATAGCAAACGAACAAATAGTTCAAATTTTGATTCATAGCTCAAAAGGAAATTTTTAGTTTTGTGTGCAGTTATCGTTTTATCACAATTGCCCGAAAGTAGCCCTCTCCAGAGTGTTCAATCTTGCTTCCGTCGCGGTCAGTTTCAATTGATTTAAAGCTAACCTTGCCATATAGGCTGTCTCCGACATTATATACCGGCTTATCTAATGTCAGGTTTTGATACACTAAGTTAAATACAGGTTTCGGTTCATCCGGAATAATAACGTCGGTGGAATAATACGGTTCTGCATAAAATTTCTTATCTCTGTAGTTGATGATGAAGCCCCGACTATCAAAGCCATTTCCAATTCCGATGTTAATAAATAACATGTTGCCATGAAGAAAATATGCCCTGCAGTTATTAAGTCTGGCAGAGCTGCTATCCAAAAGATTTACGTGGCCTTTAGTAAAATATAAAACTCCGCTTGACTTTTTTGCCGTGGGGTCTTGCCTTTCAAACACTGAAAAAACTTCTTTCTCTTTGTCAAGTCGTTTATAAACACCATTTATAGCAATGATTGGGTCAATGACTGCGTTGTTACATTGACGATGTTGGATTGTATTATGACAACTACCCAGGAGGGCCAACACAAAAAGCAGCGATGAGTAAATAATGATCTTGTCATGCCCGGTTAGGTAGAAAAGAACAGTCAACATTTTTATCTTTGCTTAACCTCGACTACCAGTCATAATCTTTTTCATTTCAGGCCTGCTGAGTTTGCATTGTATATTTGCAAGGCTCATATTTGTTATTTTCATTTGACGAAAAAAAAGCCTGCAAATTATCGTCAAACCCGAATAATGAATTTTGTCAAACCCTGCTGAATAAAGGACTTTGCGATATTGCGCCAACGGCCAGAGCTTTGCGCAGGTGGGAAATTAGAATTCTCGTCTGCCCGAACCGTCAGCCGAATGTAGAATAAAAAAGTTGATTATTTGTTCGTTTGCTGATAGGTCTTATGTATGAGTTAAGATACACCGCTCTTTTTTTAATTTTAAGAGTAAAACCTTCCTTCATCATAAACCCTTTCAAACATGAATAAAATTAAACCATTAGATTTTACAGGCGATACAATTTTCTGTGGGCTGGATGTTCACAAACTTAGCTGGCGGGTAAATATCCGCGACAAGGATATGGAACTGAAAGATTTTTCTCAGCCGCCAGATGCTTTTACTTTGCATAAACACCTTTCTAAAAATTATCCGGGCGCACATTATAAGGTTGGTTACGAAGTCGGGTTTTGTGGCTTCAGCATACAGCGTGAA
>NZ_JBQCDF010000221.1:0-18309 GCF_051961495.1 Cytophaga sp.
CGTATATAAGACTAATTCCTGTATTATTTATAATTACCACAATATGAATCTAAAAAACGCCAAGCTATTATTAGTTAGTATTTTAGTCATTATTTCGGGCAATCTTTCTGCTCAGACACCTTATTTCACCCCAACGGAGTACAAAAAAGCGCTGTGGATGACCACACGTTTTTATGGCGGCCAGCGATCAGGTGATAATAACTGGTTATTATATAATCACTTACCTTCTGGTGTCAATGCTTCTTTAACAGGTAAAGCTTTCATTGCAGATAATGATGGCGGTTATGATTTATCCGGTGGCTGGCATGATTGCGGGGATCACGTTAAATTTGGACAGACAGAATACTATTCAGCATATATGCTTTTAAAAGGCTATGCGGAATTTCCTACCGGTTACGGAGATTTCTATGCCTACGACTACCAGGGATATAAAACAGCAGGCAACTGGACTTTTGAAGGTTCGGGCCATGCTCCCAATGGAATTCCCGATGTTTTAGATGAAGTAAAACACGCAACTGACTACTTCATCAAGTGTACAAAAAACTCTTCTACATTTTACTACCAGGTTGGTCAGGGTGGCCCGGATCACATGTTATGGGAAACGGCTGTTCAGATGCAGACACAATCTGTTGCAAATGGCGGACAAACACGTGTCGCATATAAAAACCCGAACGATGCATCTATGCCATCTTTTTGTGGAGCAGCGCTTGCGTTAATGTCTCGTTTATACAGACAATATGATGCAACATATGCAGACTTATGTTTGACTCACGCCATGTATGCGTATGATTATGCAAAGGCGCATCCGGGTGTAGCAGGTACCGGTGACGGTGGTTTCTACGGTCCGAATGATAACTGGAAAGATGACTATTCTACCATGTGTGCTGAGTTATACTGGGCAACAAATACAGCAAGCTACAAAACAGAAGCTTTATCTTTTACAATTGCATCTGCACCCGGACAAGGTTCTGATATCTGGGGAAAAAATTATGGTTTTGATTATACGAACAACGGTGATATAGCTATTTACAACCAGTTTTTATTGGGTAATACAAATGCTAAAACAGTATTGAACACCATTGTTAACACGTTCTATTTAGGAAACGTACAATCAGACGGTCAGTTTAATGGTGGTAACACAGGCTGGGGTCCTACCCGTTACAATGCCAATACAGCATTCATTGTTGCTTTATGGCAAAAAGCTTATGGAACATCTGCTACTCCGCACAAATATATTTATGATAACATCGATTACCTGTTAGGTAAAAACTCTGCGAACCAGTCATTCATTGTAGGCTTTGGCACTAAGTCTCCAAAATTCCCGCATCACAGAAACGTTTACCTGGTAGATAATAACCCTTCGGATGCTGTTAAACAAACCATGACAATACCTACTAAAAATCAGCAGTTTGGTTTAATGGTAGGTGGTTCAAGGAGTCCGGGTACATTTAGCGACAACGTAGTAAACTACCAGCATACAGAAGGCGGTATTGATTATAATGCCTGTCTGGTAGGTGTGCTTGCGTACATCAACTCTATTGTTGCGCCAGTATCACAACATCCTGTACCGAATCTTGGCGCGGATGTTTCATTGTGTGGCGTAGGTACGGTTGTATTGAAATCGAACATTGCTACAGACGGTAAAAAGACATTTACCTGGCAGAAAAACGGAACAACTGTACAGGCTGCATCAACTACAGCAAACACATATTCTGCGACAACTGCCGGAACATATACCTGTGTGCTGGATTCTGCAGGCAAGTGGTCAACGAGTGATGATATTGTTGTAACAGCAACATTACCGGCTGTTAATTTAGGTTCGGCGGTGCAGTTGTGTAACCCGGCTACGGCAACCTTAGACATTGGTGCTACAGGAACAGGCTATACCTATCAATGGAAAAAGAACAGTACGGTTATATCCGGAGCAACTTCGAAAACATATGTAGTGTCTTCTGCCGGAACATATACAGGAACATTAAGCGCTACCGGTTGTACTTCGACATCAGGCAGCATTGTTGTTACTTCTTCCCTGCCGACTGCAGGTCATGATACCTTATGCGCTGCCGGAGCGGCGAGTCTTACGATTACAGGTTCAGGCGGCCCGTACCAATGGTATTCTGCAGCAACAAACGGTACCTTATTAACGACAGGCAACAGTTACAATCCTAATGTAACTGCAAATACAACTTATTATGTTCAGGATGGAAGCTCTGTAAATGTTACAGCAGGTCCTTCTTCTGCAAGCAATCCTTTAACAAGCGGTGCAAACGGAGGAAGTGTTGGTTTCCGTTTCACGGCAGCAAAAGCATTTACGATCACACAGATGAAAGTATTGCCTTTTGTATACAGCTGTGCCGGTGATAACGTATTTGTAAAATTTGATTTGATTCAGAACGGAACAACATTAGCTTCATATACTTCCGCAAACGTTGTATGTACAGGCGTACAGAGTGGTTCTCCATTCAATACATTCTACACGATTACCTTCCCTACCCCGATATCGATTCCGGCAGCAGGTAACTATACACTAACACCAAGCGGCGGTAATGCATTGGTTTTATTTTCCGGCGGTGCAAACTTTACAACCATGGATGCCGCAGGTGTGATGGATATTACGGATGATACCCGTGATGATATGGCAAACTCTTTCCCTGGTATCTTTGATATTAACATTCAGGCTGGTTCTGCTTGTGCAAGAACACCGGTATATGCAATCATTGACCCGGCATATCCAAATTGTTCAGCGGCTAAAACCGATCAGACAATTACATTCGGAGCAATTACAGCTAAAAAATATGGTGATCCGAACTTTACCTTAGCAGCAACAGCTTCTTCAGGCCTGGCAGTAACCTATACAAGCAGCAACCCAGCAGTAGCAACAGTAACAAGCGCTGGTGTAGTAACCATCGTTGGTGTAGGATCTACTGTTATTACAGCGAACCAGGCTGGTAATGCCACATACAATGCGGCAACTGCGGTTACACAAACATTAGTGGTTGGTAAGGCAGATCAGACCATTACATTTGGTACAATCACCGCTAAAACAGTTGGTGATCCGAACTTTACCTTAGCAGCAACCGCTTCTTCAAACCTGGCGGTGACGTACACAAGCAGCAATCCTGCAGTTGCAACGGTAACAAGTGCGGGTGTGGTAACAATTGTTGGTGCAGGTTCTACAGTAATTACAGCGAACCAGGCAGGCAATACAAATTATAATGCTGCTACTGCTGTTACGCAGACGTTAGTAGTAAATAAAGCAAATCAGACCATTACATTCGGGGCAATTACAGCTAAAAAATATGGTGATCCGAACTTTACTTTAACAGCAACAGCCTCTTCAGGTTTAGCGGTAACTTATACAAGCAGCAACCCGGCAGTAGCAACGGTAACAAGCGCTGGTGTAGTAACAATCGTTGGCCCGGGCTCTACAGTAATTACAGCAAGCCAGGCAGGAAATGCAAATTATAATGCCGCAACAGATGTTACGCAAACATTGGTTGTAAGCAAAGCTGATCAGACAATTACTTTCGCTGCGATTGCAGCAAAAGCTGTAGGTGATCCGAACTTTACATTAACAGCAACCGCTTCTTCAGGCCTGGCAGTAACCTATACAAGCAGCAATCCTGCGGTAGCAACGGTAACAAGCGCTGGTGTAGTAACAATCGTTGGCCCGGGCTCTACAGTAATTACTGCAAGCCAGGCAGGAAATGCAAATTATAACGCTGCAACGGATGTTACGCAGACATTGGTGGTTGGAAAGGCAAATCAAACGATTACATTCGGCGCAATTACATCAAAAGTAGTTGGCGACCCGAGCTTCACGTTAACAGCAACCGCTTCTTCAGGTTTAGCAGTAACCTATACAAGCAGCAACCCTGCGGTAGCAACGGTAACAAGCGCTGGTGTAGTAACCATCGTTGGCGTAGGTTCTACAGTAATCACTGCGAGTCAGTCAGGTAACGCAAATTATAATGCAGCTACATCTGTAACACAGACATTAATAGTTGGAAAGGCAAACCAGACAATCACGTTCGGTGCAATTCCTTCAAAAGTAGTTGGTGATCCGAGCTTCACGTTAACAGCAACCGCTTCTTCAGGTTTAGCAGTAACCTATACAAGCAGCAACCCTGCGGTAGCAACGGTAACAAGCGCTGGTGTGGTAACCATCGTTGGCGCAGGTTCTACAGTAATTACAGCAAGCCAGTCAGGTAATGCAAACTATAATGCAGCTACATCTGTAACACAGACATTGATCGTTGGAAAGGCAGACCAGACGATTTCGTTCGGTGCAATTCCTTCAAAAGTAGTTGGTGACCCGAGCTTTACATTAACAGCAACCGCTTCTTCAGGCCTGGCAGTAACCTATACAAGCAGCAACCCTGCGGTAGCAACGGTGACAAGCGCTGGTGTGGTAACCATCGTGGGTGCAGGTTCTACAGTAATCACAGCGAGTCAGGCAGGTAATGCTAATTACAATGCAGCAACCTCAGTAACACAAACATTTGTGGTTACCTCTCCTGCTAAAACAAACCAGACAATCACATTCGGAGCAATACCTGCTAAAGTTGTTGGTGATGCGAGCTTTACATTAACAGCAACCGCTTCTTCAGGTTTAGCGGTAACCTATACAAGCAGCAACCCTGCGGTAGCAACAGTAACAAGTGCTGGTGTGGTAACCATTGTAGGGGCTGGTACTACAGTAATTACAGCAAACCAGGCTGGTAATGCTACTTACAATGCTGCTCCTTCTGTTACACAAAATTTAGTGGTCACTAAAAAGACTCAGACAGTAACATTTGATCCGATCACAGGAACGAAAGTTTATGGCGATCCGGCATTCCAGCTTACTTCTTCTTCGTCCTCAGGTTTGCCTATTACATATACTTCCAGCGATCCTTCTGTAGCAACTGTATCGAGTTCAGGTGTAGTTACAATTGTTGGCGCTGGTACGGTAACGATTACAGCAACACAAGCGGGCGACGGAACATATGCTTCGACTTCTTCGACACAGACATTGGTTGTTGGCAAAGCAAACCAGACGATAACGTTTGGCGCCATACCTTCAAAAGCCGTTGGCGATCCGAATTTTACCTTAACAGCAACAGCTTCTTCAGGCCTGGCAGTAACCTATACAAGCAGCAACCCTGCAGTAGCAACTGTAACAAGCGCTGGTGTTGTAACCATCGTTGGTGCAGGTTCTACAGTAATCACAGCAAGCCAGGCAGGCAATTCGAATTATAATTCAGCAACGACTGTTACACAAACATTGGTTGTAACAACTCCTGCTAAAACAAACCAAACAATCACGTTTGGAGCAATTCCTTCAAAAGTTGTTGGTGATCCGAACTTCACATTGACAGCAACTGCTTCTTCAGGCCTGGCAGTAACCTATACAAGTAGTAACCCTGCTGTAGCAACGGTAACAAGCGCGGGTGTTGTAACTATCGTGGGTGCAGGTTCTACTATTATTACGGCAAGCCAGGCTGGTAATGCTACTTACAATGCAGCACCTTCTGTTACACAAACATTGGTTGTTAGTAATCCTGCAAAACAGGATCAGACAATTACTTTCGGAGCTATACCGGCTAAAGTAGTTGGCGATCCAAGCTTCACATTAAGCGCAACAGCTTCGTCCGGCTTAGGGGTAACGTACACGAGCAGCAATCCTGCCGTAGCAACGGTATCAAGTGCCGGTGTGGTAACCATTGTAGGTGCTGGTTCTACCGTGATTACAGCAAATCAGGCTGGTAATGCAACATACAATGCTGCTCCATCTGTAACGCAGACATTGGTTGTAACCAGCCCTTCAAAAACGAACCAAACGATCACCTTCGGAGCTATACCTGCAAAAACTACCAGCGATGCTTCCTTTACATTGGGTGCAACGGCTTCCTCTGGCTTAGCGGTGACTTATACAAGCAGCAACCCTGCTGTAGCAACGGTATCAAGCTCAGGTGTGGTAACAATTGTAGGACCTGGTATGACAGTGATTACTGCAAGTCAGGCAGGTAATGCAACATATAATGCGGCTGAAGATGTTCAGCAAACACTAACAGTGACCAGTCCAACAGTTACATCATATCTGCAGGTATTAGACGGAACAATTATTCAACCTAATAATGGAACAGCATTAGCTGTTGGCAAAAATGCATTGAACGTAGCAACCAATGCATTTACAGTCATCGTGAAGAATATTGGTACGACAAATATCAGCATCAGCAGTATTGCAGCTTCACCAGGATTTACGGCAACGCAAATCTTCCCTGCCGGCGCAATCTTACCAAATCAGACAGCAACGTTTACAGTAACTGGTATTCCAACAAGTGAAACAGTTCCTACATATGGTTCAATCGTAATTACAAGTAATGATCCGGGCTCTCCGTTCACATTGAATGTATCAGTGAGCGTAGGTACACCAACAGGTACAAAAGCAGCTTTATCTGCTGCTGCAATTGAATTGTTCCCGAACCCTACAGCAACGGTTTCATCTCTTGAATTCAACGGAAACTTTGACAACGTAGCTGTGACGGTGTATGCAGCAGACGGCAATCGTGTAGCAGAACAAAAATTAGGTTCAATGTCTCTGAATGCTACAAAAGAAATAAACGTGGGAGAACTTCCTGCCGGTATCTATTTTGTAGAGATCAACACCGATCAGGGTATGTTGGTGAAACGCTTGATCAAGCAATAAGAATAACTCAGATAAAAATTTAAAAAGACTGTAGCGATACAGTCTTTTTTTTACGCTTATCTTCGGCCGTTTTTATTTTGTTAGTGATGAAACCTATAAGATTTTTCTACTTGATAAGTCAGCTCATAAAGCTTCAGAAGAAGTATAAATAAGAACTTCTGCTTTCCTGTCAAATCTTTACAGGTTTGTTTTTATTCACAATAAATCCATCTATATAATTAAAAAACGGTTCAGTACGGGCAGTGAATAAAAAGGTAAACAATTCCGTTACCTTTTTCATTTTTAAATCTATTAGTTGGCTAAAGATGTTTAATTCCAATTAATTGATTTCAGATGAGCTGTGAATTTAACTTTTTGCGGAAACATAGAACTGAGCGAATCATCGGGGAAGATTCTTTCAGTATACTGTCAATTTTAAAAAAATCTTTCAAACTCCTTCTTTTTATCATTCCTTTTTTTTCATATGCAGTTGGTTTTGCTGAAGGAACAAAAGAACTCCGGCCGACATCAGCTGACTTTGGTTTTCTGCAGATCTATGATCGCGGAAGAGTATTTGCAACCTACAATGCACCGGCGGTAAACCGCTTGAATATTCATATCTGCACGGCAGGTGAAAAAATATTCTTCGGATTTAAACAACCCGACAATGATGTTTATTTCAGATTAAAAGATCCATCAGGCAATATAGTTATTGCGGCGCAAGCCTTGCCAACGTCGGGTGCCGGATTTATTTCAACCTATAATCAGGCCGTAGCCGGGCCAGCACAGATTGTTGGGGCTGCGGGATACAATGCCATGAGTTATACTTCACTGGTGGCGGGCGATTATTATCTGGAATTCAATACTGGCTCTGCTGTTACTTTACCTGCCAATCCTGCGAATGGAAACGCACAACGTATTTTTGATCTCTTTGATGTAACGGTGGTTGACGGTACTACCATTAAACCGGGAAGATTGTGGTCGTATTCCTGGGACATCAACACACAGGCAACAACAAATCCTTTTACAGCGAAAATGTATATACTGTCAAAAGACAGTATTGTTACTTCCATTGATTTTAATGGTATGCAGCCCTATGGCGCAGTAATCACGGCCAATTCCACCGGACTTTCCAATACCGGAAATTTAGTTGTTGACCGTGCCAGTAAGATCGGTGACTTTTCTTCTCCGGAATATAAGATTTTTTTGAATGATCCGGATCATGCCTGTTTTCCGACAGGTGTGTTTGGAAGTATCATTGCTCCTACTGTTGTTACAGGGTGTGACCCGGCCAACAGATGTATTAATATTACTGTAAATAAAGCCGGAAAAACAGAGATCGTGCTTGACCTCAATGGTACCTCGGGTTTTCAGCCGAATACTGCCGACAGGCTGATTATTGCAGATGTAGTAAAAGGTGTCAATTGCGTAACCTGGGATAGTAAAGATGGCTTGGGAAATGTTATTACTACAGCCAGTGGTATACCGCTTGAAGTAAATTACCTGAATGGAATTACGCATTTACCTTTGTATGATGTAGAAGCTAATCCGGATGGATACATGGTAGAACTGGTACGTCCGGCTGGGGCAAAGCCAAGCTTGTACTGGGATGACTCGGCGATTACAGCTGGTACAGCGATTGACGGAAAAGTAAATCTAACCGGATGCTCCAATGCAAGCGGCTGTCATAAATGGAAGTCGAGAGGAAACAATTCCTCAGCAGAAACAATTAATACCTGGTGGTATCCTAATATTGTGAAAGACCAGCTTACCTTCAACATGCCGGATGTAAGGGCCGATGCGGATAAAAGAAATACCGTGGGATTACCAAACGACAGTCTGGTATGTGAATACATTTCAGGTTTTCAACTAAGTGCTGCTGTACAAAATTCTCCCGGCGGTACATGGACCGGTGGCAACGGCAGCTTCTCTCCTTCCCGTAATGTACTGAATCCAGTGTACACGCCTACTACAGATGAACGTATGCAAGGCAGTATTAAATTATACCTGACCTCACTCCCGGTTGGTGTTTGTCCGGTTGCCAAAGATTCTGCCCGGATATTTTTTGAAAAAGCTCCTGTAATTAATGCAGGAAAAGATAGCGTTATCTGTTCATCTAATAATACGATCCAGCTAAAAGCGACAATAAGCAATGCGTTTACAGGCATCTGGACCGGCGGTAACGGAACATTTAATACAGCAACAAATAAAAATGCTGTGTATACATTTGCTGCTGCGGATATAACAGCAGGCAGCATTGATCTGGTCTTCACTTCTACCGGTGTAAGATTATGTCCGCAGGAAGATGATACCATACATATCTCGTATACCAGCCCCCCTGTTATTGATGCCGGTTTGCCTGTTACTATCTGTTTTGGTAAAGACACGGAATCTATCACCGCTACCGGTGATCCTGCAGCTGCTTATCAGTGGACCGGCGGCAACGGAATGTTCAGTGATGATAATCAATTAACATCTGTGTATACCTTTGCTGCTTCGGAAAAGAATGTAACAGCGATCAAAACCATTCAATTAACCTTAACGGCTTCCAAAGGTGTTTGTCCGGATGTGACCGATCTTCTTACCATTACTGTTTTTCCTAAACCAGATGTGTATGCTGGTAATGATACTTTGATCTGTGCTGCTACTGCCTATACCTTATCTGGCAGCAGTACCGCTGCATCGGCATTCAGCTGGTATACTTATCCAGGTAATACAATACTCTCCACACAGCAGACAGCCCTGTTACCGGCAATTACAGCAAGTGGTTCTTATATACTGAAGGCTACAGACGCAAATAGCTGTATGAATACAGATACGGTTTTTGTTGATGTGTATCAGTTACCGGCGTTAAATCCGGGCGGACCTTATTGCTTTGAAAATGGTTTAACCATAGATGCCCATGCGACATCGGTCCCTGCTGTTCCTGCGATCTACAGCTGGCTGCAGGATAATGAAGTGCTTTTAACCGGAGCTGCTGCTACTACATTTCATGTGCCAACGGCTGGTACATATACGCTGAATTATAAAACTACCGGTTGCAGCAAAGATGCAGTTGTTGAGATTCTGCCTAAACCTGTCTTAACAACACCTGACTCTTTATTTGCCTGTGACGGAAGCATGATGACACTCGTAACTACTGTTCGTTCCAGTTCAACGTATGAATGGTTTGACCGGAATAAACAAAGTATTCATACAGGGAATTCTACACAAGTAGCAGCTATGTTGACTCCTGCATTATATTATGTAGAAGAAACAGATGTAAACGGTTGCACCAACCTGGATAGCCTTGTTGCCGCAGGTACACCTCTTCCATTGATTACCATCAGTGATGCGGAAATTTGTGCGGATTCCGTTGCTATTTTGGATGCTACTCCCGGTAACATTGCCGGAGTCTTTGTTTCTTCCCTGCGTTACGAATGGAAATATCAGCATGCTGTTGTTTCAACAAGCAATAAATATACGACTAGCGTTCCGGGTACTTATGAGGTGAAGGTGTCTCTCGGCGGCTGTATTGCTCAGGAAACTGCCGGAGTAACTGTTCATGAATTACCGGTTTCAACCCTGCCACCTGAATTTGTCTTTTGTTTTGACAATGCTGCTTCGCTGGAACTAAATGGAGGCACAGAAACCTCTTATAAGTGGTTTCCGGGTAATGAAACGACGCAAATTATACAGGTAAAATCCCCTGGAATCTACGAAATTGAGCTGAAAAATGCGTTTATGTGTACCGTGAAGGCCCAAACACTGATCCAGGAAGTATGCAAACCGAGCTTGTTCGTATCAAGTGCTTTTTCCCCAAATAATGATAAAATAAATGATTTATATGAAATATTTGAAAAACATGTCGTAAATTATACAATGACCATATTCAACCGCTGGGGAGAAGTGATTTTTGTATCCCGGGATAAAGCTGTTTTTTGGGATGGGACATACAAGGGTGAAGTTATGCCGCTTGGAGTGTACCCGTACATTATTCAATACGAGGGGGATTCGGAAGAATACAAGGGTCCATACATACTTGAAGGAAGTGTAACATTAGTTAAGTAATGTCTATGAAAAAACTTTTACTGATAGGTATTATTGGAATATGCTTTTCGTGTATGAAAGAAACATACCGGACAGATAAGGCCAACAAGCTGGATGAAAAAGCCAAGCGTGCGCATCACTTTCATGCCAAACAAGCTCATGTTTTGACAAGTGAAAATCTTGAGAAAAGAGAGTCGAATGTAAAAAAAGCTACCAAACGATCTGCGAAACAACAGGAAGAATTAAATGCAGCCAACGCTAAAACCAGCAAGGCGATGAAAAAGAAAAAGTTTTCCGGGGAGTTTAATTTCTACTGATGAGTACAAAAATACGATACACTTTGTTTACGGTTCTGCTTACTGCTATCTGTTTTAAAAGCAGTGCTCAGGATTATCAGTTTTCGCAATTTTATGCAAACATTCTGTATTTGAATCCTGCATTTGCCGGCAGTGCTCATAAGAACCGTGTGATTCTCCACCAACGTCTTCAATGGCCTGCATTGGACGCCCGTTACACAACTTCGGTTGCTTCGTATGACCGGTTTTTCGCAAAGGCAAATAGCGGTGTAGGTGTTATTGTTACCAGAGATGTACAGGGCGGTACCAATTTAACTTCTACTGATATCAACCTTCAATATTCTTATGAACTTCCAATCAGCAACAAATACACATTCCGTGCAGGACTGCAGGGAGGCTTTGTATCAAGGAACATCAATTATGCTGCACTGACTTTTCCGGATCAGTTTTCTGTTAATGGACCTACCAATACTGCTACGCAAGAGCCTTTTGGTGCTGAAAAGAAAAATTATCTGGACCTTTCTTCGGGTGGTGTATTCTATTCAGAAAAGCTTTGGGTGAGCCTGGCCTATGCGCATATGAATACTCCGAACCAGTCGTTTTATGGAGATAACAGCCCATTGCCAGTAAAAATCAGTGTTACAGGAGGCTATCGTTTTGAATTGAACCGGCATACATTTGCCAATGCATTAATCGATAAAAGAAAAAATTATCTTATTCCAACCTTTCATTATAAGTCACAAGGTAAGTCGGATCAGCTGGATCTGGGTGTTTATGCATTGTTTGGAGATATCATGCTGGGTACTTGGTACAGAGGGATTCCGATTAAAAATTATTCGAGCAACATGATCAATAATGAATCGATGGTTTTCCTGATTGGTTATAAATATAAAATGCTGAGCGCCGGATACAGCTACGATTTTACTGTTTCAAAATTAACGAAAGCCAAGACCGGCGGTGCACACGAATTCAACCTGACTATTTTGTTCGGAGACCCTGCTCCTAAGAAAAAGAAAATGAGAAAAATTCCGTGTCCTGATTTTGATTAAATCTCTTAATTAACCGCAAAATGGCGTAACATTTTTTCGCAGTGAACGCTAAATCCGCTTTTAGAATTTAATTTAAAACACAGGCAAGGGTACAAATTCTGTTTCACCCGGAACAGGCGGAAATTTTTGTGCTGTCCAATCTGCTTTTGCTTTTTCAATCGTGGCTTTGTCACTGGCCACAAAATTCCAGTATATAAAACGTTCCTCCGGAAATGCTTCCCCGCCGAAAATGTAAACAGTTGTTCCGGCAGTCATTTCAAAAGAACATAATTTACTGTCGTTTGAAATTAAAATATGTTTGGGTTCAAATGTATTGCCATCACTTATCACACTGCCTTCAAGAATATACAATGCGCTCTCGCCAAACAAACTTTCGCCTATGGAAATGGTTTTATGACTTGAGGTTTTGATTTCAATCATAAACAGCGGACTATAAACGTTCACCGGAGATTTTTTTCCAAAGGCCTCGCCTGCAATCAATTTATAGGAGACCCCATCTTCTTCCCAGGCAGGTATATCTTTCTCTTCCACATGCATGAATGTTGGTTCCATAAATTCCAACGCTTTGGGAAGTGCCACCCAGATCTGCAGGCCATGCAGCGTTTTTGTTGTATGGCGTAAATAATCCGGTGTTCTTTCTGAATGCACAATTCCTTTTCCGGCGGTCATCCAATTAACAGCACCGGGTGTAATATCTATGTTTGTACCGAGACTGTCTTTATGGGTAATACTTCCTTCAAACAAAAACGTTAAAGTTGAAAGTCCGATGTGCGGATGAGGCGGCACATCCAGATTCTCCTGTGCTTGCAGGTATGCAGGCCCCATGTGGTCGATAAAAGCAAACGGACCCACCATTCTCTTTTCCCTGAATGGCAGCAAACGTCCTACCATAAAATTACCGATGTTCGCTGAACGCTCTTCAATGATGAGTTGTATGTTTGACATGAGAATGGATTTTATTTTCAATGAAGATATTATTTTTTAGGTAAACCGGAAAATAAATACGGGGATTAAAAATATCACCCATTAGCTGCAAAGCCCGGGTAACAGGTCATACCCCCGTCTATAAACAACGAGGTCCCGTGAACATAATCCGAATCATCGGAAGCCAGCCATACAGCTGCATTGCCGATATCTTCCGTTTCGCCTACACGTTTATAGGGAATCAGCTTTAATAATTTCTCTTCGGCTTCAGGGCTTTCCCAGGCAGGCCTGTTAATGGGTGTTTTGATTGCACCCGGTGCGATGCTGTTGATCCGGATTTTTAATTCACCTAATTCCTGTGCCATGGATTTCATCAGCATGAGTACACCACCTTTGGATGCTGCATAATTTGCATGTCCGGCCCAGGGGATAACTTCATGTACAGAGCTGATGCAAATAATTTTACCCAGTGCCTTTGAAATTTCAGGCCTTGCTCCTCTTCTGATAAATTCCCGTACTGCTTCGCGCGCACATAAAAACTGTCCGGTTAGGTTTACGTTAATCACCCTGTTCCATTGATCAAGAGTCATGTCAACAAACGCAGCATCCTGCTGCAGGCCGGCGTTATTCACTAAGATATCAATGGTACCAAAATGATTGATTGCCTGTCTGAACATTTCCTGTACTTCTTTTTCATCGCCTACATTAGCCTGATATGTGATCGCTGAAGAACCAGCTGCTGTAATCTGTTCGGCAACCTCTTCGGCCGCTTCCTTATTTGAATGATAGTTTACAACAATAGCCGCACCGCTGGCTGACATCTTTAAGGCAATACCTTTTCCTATACCGGAGTCTGCACCGGTAATCAGAGCAGTCTGCCCTTTTAATTTAAAATCTGACATGTAAATGTATAGCTTGGTTTATAGAAGATAAAAAATAATTCTGAATAAAGGAAGTCATTCTATTGTTAGCAACATCAGATATGCAGGGAGTATCTATGATTCAGGGGTTGAGTGGATAAAAATAAAAAATCCCCTGATCGGAACCAGGGGACTTTTTGTTACTGTGCATCGTAGATTACCACTTTGTCGAAGAACACTCTGAACTCTTCCAGGAATGCCTTGTGCAGCGGATGTACCTGGTATACATCGTGTCCTGCCAGGTCATCAAATAATATTAATAATGAAAAGGTATAGGTTGTATCAACAACGGCACGTTCGATGGGAGCCGGCGTACCGATATATAAACCTTTTACGGTTTCAACACCTTTTAATGTTTCTAAACTTTTACGGAATGCGTTTTTTTGTTCGGTTGTGGTATCGGCTTTCAGCCAGAATAATACGTGGTGACTAAGCATTTAAATTGAATATGTTAATGATAATAAACTCCGTAAAGATACAAATTCTTCTTTATTCTAAAATTTCCTGTACCCGCCCGATCTGTCCGTCTTCCAGGCGAACCTTAATGCCTCTGTGATGCTTTGGAACACTGGTTAACAGGTCTTTGACAATGCCTTCGGTCCGGATGCCTGTCTTCTGATCTTTTTTCAACACAATGCTTACTTTTGTTCCGCGGGTGATGTTTGCACGAATTCTTCCGTCCATGATAACTGATTCAATATTTTTTAATTTGATTGGAAGCCTACGGTTATATCAACGTACCATCCCACTTTACAAAAGCTTCAATCGCTTCGTATTCGGGTAGGCCGAGATTGTTGTAAGTATTGGCTGTAGCCCGGTTACGGTCTTCGGCGCGTTGCCAGAACTCACGTGGATCGGCACCCGGAAACATCGGTGCATCTTTCTGCGATTGATGTTTGAAGATCCCGCGGCGCTTGCGCATCAGTTCATCCGGACTTAAGGGTATTGCCATTTCAATCTGGTCAATATCCCACTCCTGCCATGCACCTCTGTATAACCATACCCGGCAGTCTTTCATCCAGTCTTCGTATTTCAATTCATCCAATGCCAGGAAGATTGCTTTCAGGCATACGCGGTGTGTGCCATGTGGATCAGATAAGTCGCCGGCTGCGAAGATCTGTTGCGGTCTCAGTTCCTGTAACAGATTTTTTACACAATCAATATCTGCTCTGCCGATCGGATTCTTTTTTACCAAACCCGTTTCATAGAAAGGCATGTCAAGGAAATGCGCGTTCGCATCGGGAATCCCCACGTAACGGCAGGTTGCCTTGGCTTCACCTCTGCGGATCAGACCTTTTATTTTCATTACAGCCGGAGGATCAATTTCACCCGGCTTTTTGTTTTTCAATGTTTCTACAATGTTTTTAAATGCCGCTGTCGTTGTATCTTCTCCTTCGTGCAGGAAGTGATTATAGTCGGTTGCAAAATCTGCGAAACGAATGACATCTTCATCGTATACAGCAATGTTGCCCGAAGTCTGGTAAGCAACATGTACGTCATGCCCCTGATCTACCAAACGGATAAAGGTTCCCCCCATAGAGATGATGTCATCATCCGGATGCGGACTGAAGATCAACGCACGCTTCGGAAACGGAAAGGCACGCTCGGGCCTGTTGCTGTCGTCGGTATTGGGCTTGCCTCCCGGCCAGCCAGTGATCGTCTTTTGCAACAGATTGAATATTTCAATGTTGATGTTATATGCCGGACCGTAACCTGCTACCAGTTCAGAAAGGCCGTGTTCATTATAATCTCTATCCGTTAATTTTAGGATAGGCTTTCCAACAGTCGTACTCAGCCATACGGTTGCGCGTTTGCGGGCCTTCTCATCCCAGTATACGCTGCCTACCAGCCAGGGTGTTTTAATGCGTGTAAGTTCTGCTGAAGACGCTGTATCCAGTATAACGCCAACGTTGGCGTGTGTTTGCAGAAAGGTTGCCGGAATAGATTCCGTTATTTTTCCTTCAACAGTTTTTTTAATGATCTGTGCTTTACCTTCGCCCCAGGCCATTAATATAATGCGCTTGGCTTTGAAGATCGTACCTATCCCCATGGTGATGGCTGTTCTCGGTACATGCTCCTCTCCGAAGAAATCACTCGCAGCGTCAATACGTGTTACGTGATCAAGAGTAATTAAACGTGTTGTTGAGTCCAGGCGTGAACCAGGTTCATTAAAACCAATATGGCCCGTACGACCGATCCCTAAAAGCTGCACATCAAGTCCGCCTAAGGAATCAATCTTTGCATCGTAGTTTTTACAGAATTCTTCAATCTGTTCTTTCGGGATTGTACCATTCGGAATATTTACGTTTTCCTTTGGTATATCAATATGATCGAATAAATATTCCCACATAAAGCGAACATAGCTTTGCAGCGCGGTCCAGTCGATCGGGTAATATTCATCAAGGTTGAATGTAATCACATTGTAAAAGCTCAGGCCCTCTTCGCGGTGCATGCGGATCAATTCTGCATACACCCCTTTGGGTGTAGAACCTGTTGCAAGACCCAATACGCAATGCCTGCCTTCTGCCTGGCGCTGGCGGATTATATCAGCAAGTTCACGGGCAACGGCTTGCGAAGCCTGGTCGGCTGTGTTGTATATTGTAGTGTGTAACTGTTCGAAGTTTCTGTTTATAATGTCCATATAGATGAATACTTAGCTGTGTAAATTAACAAGAAAAACGGAATGTGAAAAATTTAGTGGTCAGTAGTCAGTATTTAGTAGTCAGTTAAATATGAATCGGGTGGAATAGTTTTTAATAATTATCAAGCATTTATTAAAAAAATAATAAGCCATTATGTTTTCACTGACTGCTGTTAACTGTCTACTGACAACTTTTTTCTCCTTATTACAATATATTTGCCCTATGCACGACTTACAGATATGAATATAAAACGAATAAAGAAACCCATGCTTATTACCTTACTGATTATTGCTGTAGCAGCAATAGGTATTTATATATTTCTTCAATCAGCTCCCTTTGGAAGCTCCCCATCTAATGCACGCTTAGAACGAATCAAAAAATCTCCGAATTATAAAGACGGCGTATTTCAGAATCTTTCCCCTACACCAGTGATGGCAGATGATGCATCTTATGTAGATATGATCAGAAAGCAGTTCTCCGGCGATTCGGCCCGCGAACCGGACAAACCCATACCCGGTATAAAAAGAGATTTGTCTGTCATTATCTCTGAAAAACCAGTAATTACCTGGTTTGGCCATTCAACTTATTTAATTCAGACCGGTGGAAAAAATATTTTAATTGATCCGGTTTTCAGCGTGAGTACTTCGCCGGTACAATTTGTAGGGAATAAAAAATACCAGGGCACGGAAATATATTCTCCGGCAGATTTTCCGCTGATTGATTATTTGATTCTTTCCCATGACCATTATGATCATCTGGATTATCAGACAACACTTGATATGAAATCAAAAGTACGTTCTTATTATATGCCTTTGGGTGTTGGTTCACATCTGGAATCCTGGGGAATTGATACGACTAAATTAACCGAGCTTGACTGGTGGCAGGAGACCAATCTGGGTGATGGTTATAAACTGGTATGCCTGCCTGCCCGTCATTTCTCCGGCCGCAGTATAACAGACCGTGGTAAGACTTTGTGGGCATCATACTTATTGATTACTCCTACTCATAAAATTTATATCGGCGGTGATTCCGGTTATGATACGCACTTTAAACAGATCGCAGAAAAATATGGACCGGTCGATATTGCCTTTCTTGAATCCGGGCAATACAATGCTTACTGGCCGTATATTCATATGATGCCGGAGGAAACCGTGCAGGCAAGCAAAGATCTGCAGGCAAAAGTATTACTGCCGGTACATTGGGGTAAGTATACATTGGCTTTGCATCCGTGGGATGAACCGGTTAACCGTTTGACACGTGAAGCGGCTAAACAGCAGGTAACAGTTACTACACCTATGATTGGCGAACCGGTGATATTGGATAGTATATTGCCTGCCGGTAAATGGTGGCTGGATCAGAAGAAATAAGCCTCTTAAAATAACGTAAAAAAAATATCCCGATCCCGATAGCTATCGGGATCGGGATATTTTTTATTGTGGTGCATTTCCTTTTTTTATAATGGTATGCTTTACATGTTCTTTCTTTTGATGATTCTCTTTTACATTCGCATGTGGCTTTGAATGTTGGGAGTTTCCTTTTTTCTTTTTGTTGTTATTGAAAGCCTTGTTATACTTTGGCTTTTTCTCCGGTTCATAGGCAGGGCCTTCGCCTATTTCAACCGGTATGGTTAATTTGGGGATTTCTCTTCCGATCAGGTTTTCGATCTGCAGAAACTTATACTGGTCAGCATCACTGATGAATGTAATCGCGGTACCTGTTGTGGCAGCCCTTGCCGTACGGCCAATGCGGTGAATATAATTTTCAGCGTCCCCGGGAACT
>NZ_JBQCDF010000222.1:0-13887 GCF_051961495.1 Cytophaga sp.
AGCTTCCTTATACTTATGGTTCAATACAAAACTGAAGCACGGTAAACTAGGTGATATTTCTTTCATCTCCATGAATGAAGGCTACCAGGAAACTCCAACACTTGTTTCTCCATTATACACAGTAGGTGTTACACCGACAATCAAAATCGGTAAAGTGAAGATTCACTCTTCATTCTACTACCAGGCAGGTAAAGCAAAGGATACTGTTGGGATCAGCGGCTTCCTTGCACATTTGGAAGCTACCTACGAAGGCTCTAAACTAAAACCTACTATTGGCTTTGACTACTTATCCGGCGACGATAAAAAGACTACAAATAAAATTGAAGGCTTCAACCCTCTACACGGAACGCATCATAAATTTTACGGATACATGGATTACTTCTATGTTGGAAACGGTCACAACGGCGGTACCAACGGATTAAGCGGCGGTTTGATTGACCTGTATGCAAAAGCAATTATACCAACGGGTAAAAAGTCAAAACTGGCAACTGATCTACACTTTTTCATGTCTCCGACAGATGTTGTAAATCCTGCTGATACAAAAACAACTTTAAGCAACTTCCTTGGAACTGAACTTGACCTTACCTGGAGCAAACAGCTAACAGAAACTGTAGGTTTATCTGCGGGTTACTCTCAGATGTTCCACACAGAAAGCTTGTCTGCCGTTAAAGGCAAGTTAGCAATTGATCCATCAGACGCTACAAAGACAGTTGATAAAGCAGTTGCTTACCAAAGCTGGGCCTGGATCATGATCAACTTTACGCCTAAGTTTTTATAATCAAACATTCTTCTGAAGAAGGCTTTTGCCAGGCCTTCTTCTTTTAAAAAAAACTTACTCTATACCATAAAAAAAATCGTATGAAAAAGATTATTTATGTTCTTAAAGCTGCTGCACTGGGTCTACTCGTTACAGCTCTGAATAGCTGCGGCGGCGGTGACACTAAGACAGAAGGTTCTGTTGACAGCACAGCTAAAAAAACACTAGCCATTGAAAAACCACAATTGAAATTCGGCTTTATCAAACTTACAGATATGGCTCCGCTGGCTATTGCCAAAGAAATGGGCTTCTTTGAAGAAGAGGGTTTATTTGTAACGCTTGAAGCACAATCAAACTGGAAAAATGTACTGGATCGTGTAATTGACGGCGAACTGGATGGCTCACACATGCTGGCAGGACAGCCTATTGCGGCAGCTTCCGGCTTCGGTCGCCAGGCTGAACTGGTAACAGTTTATTCCATGGATCTGAATGGAAATGCTATTACTGTATCGAACGATGTATGGGCTGCAATGAAACCGAATGTTCCTAAAGGGGCGGATGGAAAACCTGTGCATCCGATCAAGGCTGATGCTTTAAAGCCGGTTGTTGAATCTTATAAGAAACAGAATAAACCTTTTAAAATGGCCATCACATTTCCGGTATCAACGCACAACTATGAAATCAGATATTGGCTGGCTGCAGGTGGCTTGAATCCTGGTTTGTATACAGCTGAAAATGTTGAGGGCCAGGTTGGCGCAGAAGTTATGTTGTCTGTAACACCTCCGCCGCAAATGCCTGCCACAATGGAAGCAGGAACAATCTTCGGATACTGCGTGGGTGAACCATGGAACCAGCAGGCGGTATTCAAACAAGTTGGCGTACCCGTAATTACGGATATGGAAATCTGGAAAAATAATCCGGAAAAGGTTTTTGGTATGACAAAAAAATTTATTGAAGAAAATCCAAATACAGCTATCGCGGTTACAAAGGCATTAATCAAAGCGGGCAAATGGTTGGATGACCCGGCTAACAGAGCAAAAGCTGTAGGTATTCTTTCCAGAACTGCTTATGTAGGTGCAGATTCGGTAGTCATTGCGAATTCCATGACAGGTACATTCGAATTTGAAAAAGGTGATAAGAGAGAGGCTAAAGATTTTAACGTATTCTTTAACTATAACGCAACATATCCATTCTACTCAGATGCAGTATGGTATTTAACGCAAATGCGTCGTTGGGGACAAATTACCGAAACAAAAGCAGATACATGGTATGATGAAACTGCTAAGAAAGTGTACAGACCTGACGTATGGCTGTCTGCAGCAAAAATGCTGGTTGAAGAAGGTGTACTTAAAGAAACTGACATTCCACAGACCAATGGATATAAACCTGCTACATCTGATTTTATAGATGGCATGGAGTACGATGGTACGAAGCCAAATGATTATCTGAAGAAATTTAAAATAGGAAATAAATAATAAGTAGTCAGTTGTCAGTAGACAGTGATCAGTTATAGAAACGGATTATTGTTGCATACTGACAACTGATCACTGTTTACTGACAACTAACGAACCAACCAACCAATAACTACCTATGAAAACGAAAATAATTAAATCATTAAACTGGATTGGGCTTGGCTTTCTGGAACCGCTCATTTTATTGACCAGTGGTGAAGAGCCCCGGAAAAACGGAATACTGATCTTACGCAATTTGTTTTTACCTCTTGCTGCAATCGTTGCATTTATATTGTTGTGGGAAGCGGGTGCTCATAAGCTTCGTTCCATTGAAGCGGAAAGAAAAATTCAGAAAGTACTTACTGAACAAGGACCTGCTGCTGCTGAGCAGATGCGCGCATGTATTGCTTCCGGAGAGAAAGAATGTAAGCCGCATTCGCTGCCTTCGCCGAGCGAGGTATATGAAGCATACCAGTCTTTGCTCGCTGATCACAAAATGATCGCAAAAGACAAAAAAGAATTTACTGAAAAAACGGCCAGGGTAAATAAGCAACGTGTTAAAAACGGGCAAGCTGAAATTTTATATACGGGCCGTCCATCTTTTATTGACCAGATTGGTACCAGCCTTAAAACTGTTTTTGCTGGTGTGTTTTTAGCCATGTGTATTGCCATTCCGATTGGTATATTGCTGGGTTTAAGTGAAACACTCAGAAGTTCGATCAACTGGCTTATTCAGATAATGAAGCCTGTGTCTCCGGTAGTTTGGCTGTTGCTGGTTTCAATGGTCATTAAAACACTGATGACAGATTCTTCCATGGATAAGTCTTTTTTGATTGCTTTTATCAGTGTGGGTTTGTGCGGTATGTGGGCAACGCTTGTGAATACCACCATGGGTGTATCTTCCGTTGATAAGGATTATATCAATGTCGCGAAAGTATTGCGCCTGAGTGTATGGAAAAATATTTTCAAAATTGTTCTTCCTTCTTCGTTCCCATTAATCTTTACTGGTATTCGCATAACAGTATCTGTATCGTGGATGGTATTGATCGCGATTGAATTACTGGCGCAAAGCCCGGGGCTGGGTTCATTTGTATGGGAGCAGTTCCAGAATGGCGCGAATGATTCGAATGCCAAGATTCTGGTTGCCATGTTTGTGATTGGCGGTATTGGATTCCTGCTGGATAAGATCATGATGACTTTACAAAAAGTATTGACGTTCTGATGTTCAACCCTAAACAGTACTGCAATGGCGTTATTAGAATTGAGGAATGTAAGTAAATGGTATGGTACAGGTACCAACCGTACGGAAGTTTTAAAAAATATAAATCTGACAATTGAAGAAGGCGAATTTATTGCCATCGTCGGATTCACCGGAAGCGGTAAAACAACGCTGATCAGCCTGATTGCCGGCTTGATTGAACCCGATGAAGGTGAAGTATTATTGAATGGTGAGAAGATCACAGGTCCCGGCCCGGATAGAGGAGTGGTGTTTCAGAATTACTCTCTGTTGCCGTGGTTGTCTGTCATGGACAATGTCCGTCTGGCCGTAGACACGGTGTTTCCTGAGATGCCGGAGAAAGAAAAAGATATTTATGCAAAACAGTATGTTTCAATGGTGAATTTATCTCCGGCACTGAATAAGAAACCATCTGAATTATCAGGAGGTATGCGCCAGCGTGTATCTGTAGCACGGGCATTGGCTATGAACCCCAAGATCTTGTTGCTGGACGAGCCGCTTAGCGCACTGGATGCATTAACCAGAGGCTCGCTGCAGGACGAGATCAGCCGTATCTGGGAGCAGGATAAAAAAACAGTTCTGTTGATTACGAATGATGTGGATGAAGGCATTTATCTGGCAGACCGTATCATTCCATTGAGGCCGGGACCTAATGCAACGCTTGGACCTGAGTTTCCGGTAAAGCTGGAAAGACCTCGTAATAAAAAAGCCCTGAACCACAATCAACAGTTTAAAGATCTGAGAAATGCTGTGAATAAATATCTGATGGATGTAGGTGCAGAAGCTAAAAAATCTTCCGGTGCGAAGGAATATGTTTTACCGGATGCACAACCGGTAGATCTGCTGGGGCCTACAGGTGTTTCTTATTCCTTGAGAAGATTGTTTAACTAAACGATTGTAGAAAATGATCAGCGTACTTAACAGACCGAACAGCATGTCAGAAAATACACATGTGCACACAGCAGTAAACAGCAGGGTTAAAAATATTATTGAACCTGTGAATCCTGCAGACGTGATGCTGGATATTAAAAACCTTAAGAAGGTTTATCCGACTCCTAAAGGAGATTTTACCGTACTGCAGGATTTTAACCTGCAGATAAAAAAAGAAGAATTCATTTCCATTATCGGTCATTCCGGCTGTGGCAAATCTACCATTCTTTCTATGATTGCCGGCCTGAATGAAATCACGGCAGGGGATATTATTCTGAATGGAAGAAAGATTACAGAAGCTGGCCCTGATCGTGGTGTGATCTTCCAGTCGCCAAGCCTGATGCCCTGGATGACTGCATTTGAAAATGTTATGCTGGGAGTCAACCAGGTATTTGCTCATATTTCAAAAGCTGAGCGCACAGAAATCGCTAAATATTATTTAGCAAAAGTTGGTCTTGATGGTGCATTCAATAAAAAAGCAAACGAGCTTTCTCAAGGGATGAAACAGCGTGTGGGCATTGCGCGTGCATTTGCCCTGAAGCCTAAAATGCTGTTGCTGGACGAACCTTTTGGTATGCTGGATTCACTAACCAGAGGCGAACTGCAGGATGTATTGGTCGATGTATGGACGAAAGAAAAAATTACAGCGATCATGATCACACATGATGTGGATGAATCCATTCTTTTGTCTGATCGTGTAGTAATGATGACCAGCGGTCCGTTTGCAAAGGTGGGAGATGTGCTTTCTATTGAAATGGAAAGACCGCGGAACAGAAGGACGTTGATTGAGCACCCGGACTTTTATGATTACCGGGCGTATCTAATCGACTTTTTAGAGCGTTGATTGTTTTTTTATAGGGTTCGTTGGTTAAGCCGTCTCGCTATTGGTTGCGGGGCGGCTTTCAACATTTTACAGAACCTTTAAAAATCCTTCCAGAGAATAAATTCTTTTGTCTGGATCGTATTGCTGTAATTATTGGCTCTGTCCTTGATCTGTACTTCAAAACGCAGTGTGTCATTTTTATTTAACCCATAGGCATTGGGAACAAAAAAAGGAAAGAATACATTATTGGTGATAATTCCATCGATAGGCCCAGTCAGATCATAAGGAGAAAGCAACGGTAATTTACCGTTATAATTGGGCGCAACAACGGGAGGTGTAACAGTTACTTCAGTAAACACGCCGTTGGTTTTCTTGAACAGTTTGGCAAAGTAATCATCGGCTCCTGCCGGTTCATTTCCAAGGTCACCATCTCCATCCTGAAAGTGTATGGAAACATACACGGAATCACCGTATACATCCGGGTCAAAGTCTGCAAAAGCCTTCAGATCCGAAAATGCTATAACAGGTTCCTTGGAATAGTTAGGGGCTTTTTTACAGGCCGACAAAATCAATCCGGTTACCAGTATGAAAAAGAAATAAGCTGTGTTCTTTAAAAACATTGTTGTTAATTTGCATTCAATATACCAATATCAAATGTCATTTGATAAAGAAATAAAGCGTATTTTATTAGAAACGCCACAGAATATTAACGACGAACTTCTGCTGGAAGTATATCGCTATCAATATACATACAATATAGTGTATAAAGAATTTGCCGATGCAGTTCACCGTACACCTCATACGGTAAAATCAGTTATTGAAATTCCTTATCTACCTATTTCTTTTTACAAAAAACATAAAGTTATTACGCAGGATGGATCTGTGGATTTTTCAAAACAGATCAAATTCTACAGCAGCGGAACAACTTCTGCCAACAGGTCAACACATTTTGTAGCTGATCCGGAATTGTACCGGCAACGGAGCCGGCAGATCTTCGAACAGTATTATGGACCTTTAAAAGATTTTGTCATTCTGGCTGTATTGCCTTCCTATGAAGAAAATCCATCTTCTTCACTGATCTTTATGCTGAAGCATTTTATTGAAGAAACCAGGCATGCGGCATCAGGCTTTTATTCCTTTGACAGGGAAGCTATGAAAGCAAAACTGAAAGAACTTTCGGGGGAAGAAAAGAAGATTCTTGTATGGGGAGTAAGTTATGCATTGCTGGATTGGGCTGAGGCCAATACAGAAGCTTATCCGGAAGTTATTTTTCTGGAAACGGGAGGAATGAAAGGGCGCAGGAAAGAGCTTACCCGGGCTGAATTGCATTCAGCGCTGGAAGGCGGTTTTGGTGTACAGGGAATTCATTCAGAATATGGAATGACAGAACTGCTCTCTCAGGCATATTCATCCGGCCAGGGAACTTATCAGTTTCCGGAAGGGTTAATTCCGTATCTGAGAGAAATAAATGATCCATTTAGCAGGATCCGGACCGGGAGCGGGGGGATCAATGTAATGGATCTCGCGAATATAAATTCCTGCTGTTTTATTGAAACACAGGATGTTGGCAGAATAAGCGGAAATAAATTCGAAATTCTGGGCAGAATCGATACTTCAGACCTGCGGGGATGCAATTTATTGTATGTGTAATGTTTTTTTTGTGTTTTAATCAACATTCACATTCAGAAATTTTTTTTCATTGGTCTGGTTTTATATATTTGTAGACGTTCAACACTAAAATTATTTAACAGAATGAAAGCAAGAATTGTATTCATCGTATTTGCAGCAGCAGCATTGTTAGTTGCATCATGTGCTCCTCACAGAACTTGTCCTACGTATACTAAAGATACGCATACAACTGTTAAGCATTCTTAATCAGATTTAAAAGTCATAAGATATATAGTAGGTTCTGAGAGTAATCTCAGAACCTTTTTTTATTTTACATAGGTCTTAACATCAGCCAGTGTGATGGTTTTATCACTCATGATCACCAGACGTTCAACCACATTTTTCAGCTCACGGATATTTCCCGTCCACGGTAAACTTTTTAATTCCTCAACCGCTTTCGCATCAATCTTTTTCGGGGTTGAACCGTAATCTTCCGCTACAATCGTTAAAAAATGATTGATCAGTAAAGGAATATCATCCGGACGTTCATTTAATGCAGGTACTTCAATCGGAATAACATTGATGCGGTGGAACAAATCTTCTCTGAACCTTCCTTCCGCAATTTCCCTGGCTAAATTTTTATTGGTTGCGGCAATGATGCGTACATCAACTTTTATTTCTTTTTCACCACCTACACGCGGAATGGTATTTTCCTGCAGCGCACGCAGTACTTTTGCCTGTGCAGATAAGCTCATGTCACCGATCTCATCAAGGAAAAGCGTACCGCCGCTGGCTTGTTCAAACTTGCCGATCCGCTGTTTGATTGCAGAGGTGAAAGAGCCTTTTTCGTGACCGAATAGCTCACTTTCGATGAGTTCGGATG
Organism: Cytophaga sp.; assembly: GCF_051961495.1. NCBI lineage: Bacteria > Pseudomonadati > Bacteroidota > Cytophagia > Cytophagales > Cytophagaceae > Cytophaga > Cytophaga sp. The sequence continues at coordinate 7,690 of NZ_JBQCDF010000222.1, forward strand.
GGATTGCCGCACAGTTCACTTCAATCAATGGTTCGCCGGAACGCTTGCTTTGTGTATGAATGGCGCGGGCAACAAGTTCCTTACCCGCGCCATTGGGTCCGGTAATCAGCACGCGCGCATCTGTAGGCGCAACTTTTTCGATGGTTTTGAAAATATGCTGGATCGGTTTGGATTCGCCAATGATCTGGTATGATTTGCTGACTTTTTTCTTAAGTGTTTTGGTTTCGCTAACCAGGTTTGAACGGTCCATGGCATTTCGCACACTGATCAGCAAACGATTCAGATCCGGCGGCTTGGTAATAAAATCGTAGGCGCCTTTGCGTGTAGCATCGATGGCGGTTTCAATAGAACCATGCGCAGAAATCATGATGAATGGAATTTCTTTCCCGGAAGTAAATACTTTTTCAAGCACTTCCATACCATCCATCTTTGGCATTTTAATATCACAGAGTACAACATCGTACTCATTCTCTAAAATCATTTTTAAGCCTTCTTCACCGTCCTTTGCTTCTTCTACAGAATATTTTTCGTATTCAAGAATTTCCTTTAACGTGCTGCGGATGCTGCGTTCGTCGTCAATGATTAAAATTTTAGGCATAGATTGTATGTAATTATTGGATCAAGTTAAATAAAAAAGTGTAAAGTTTAGAGTGTAAAGTGTATGCTCTTTTACACTTTGCACTCTAAACTTTACACTTAAGAAAAGAGCAATACAAGCCTGTAAGCCGGGTTCTGTTTCCCTATCCCCATAGCTATCGGGATCGGGACTCTTATCATTTATCTAGACCTTGCATCACTACAAGGCTCAAACGACCTACCCATTCCGGTTAATGACGCCGAGGCGCCATGTGGTACGAGCAGCACCATGACCGGAACCTATTTGGTCTTTCAACTCCTAAGGTTTACCCCAATGGCGCGTCACCGCACCACGAGTGAGCTCTTACCTCACTTTTTCACCCTTTCCACACCGAAGCATGGTGGTTATTTTCTGCGGCCCTGTCTGTCCATTGACCATTTCTGATCAACAGCCTACCCGTTAGGTAGTAAGATGCTCTGTGTTGCCCGGACTTTCCTCCCTTGGCCCGAAGGCCAACGGCGATAAGATAGCTTGTACTGCCATGTAAAGATACACAAATTCCAAATAACAAATTCCAAATAACAAAAGCATTAAATATTCAGTTATTGAAGTAGTTTGGAATTTGTTTTTTGCAATTTGGAATTTAGTAAAGCTATTTCAGCTTTACCAGTGTTGCTCCATAACCAAAGCGCTCTTTTTTCGCATCCTTGAAAAAATCGATGCGCTTATTCTTACTCAAACGTTTATGAAGTTCATTCTTCAAAACATTGTTGCCGACACCATGGATAAAGATGATTTCATCCATACCGCAGGCAATTGCCTGATCAAGTTTCTTTTCAAATGTGCTGGTCTGGATATGCATGATCTGCATAGGCGTCAATGATTCCCAGTCTGCTTCGAGCTTTTCGATGTGCAGATCTACTTCGTGTTCCGGTTCTTCAAATGCTACGCCTGTTACCGCTGATGACGGATTGTTTAATGCTGCGGCAAGGGTTTCAATATCTTTGTTCTCAAGCTTCAGGTCGCTGTCGATCGGCCAGGTATTGGCTACGCCTTTTAACAAGGCGTGGTGCTTTTTATTCTTATAGAATTTTTCAGCTTTAACAATTACTTCTGTAGAGTAAGGTTGTATGATCTTTTCAACACTTGGTAGAAGATAAATGAACTGAAAGATCAGATTGGGCCAGGAAGAAAATTCACTGGTGTTCCATTCATCCAGGCTTAATACACTGCCTCCATCCAGCCGGCCGGATTGAATTAATTCTGTTTGCTGTTTTGCTTTTTTGAAGCAACTGAACAGTACCGCACAATTGCGTTCGTTTATTAAAAATACACGGTGGGTACGGTCGTTGAATGCCTGGAAGGCAATCTGGATGGTCCCATCTAACGTCTTTACAGATGTTGGCTGTCCCGCTTCCGGAGCAGAGGCTTTGCCCGTTAATAAGCCTTCTTCACTGGAGATAACCGTGACTTCTTTTTTTGCAACAGGAATCCGGAAACCATCTTCAATTTCAACTTCAATCTGCAGCGCATCTATAATGCGTGTGATCATACCGGATTCTTTACCGTGTACCAGTCGTACTTTATCGCCTATTTTCATAATTCCTAGAAATATATACCATGCGCCTGTACACCGTGTTCATTGAATTCGAGTGCAGGCATGGGAACTTTTAACATATTAACTGTATAAAATATTGTGCGAAGTAATTTGCTTCTTGTATGAATACTTTGAAAGTCTATATCCAGCGAAAGATAAAATTGCCGGTAAGGATAATAACCTGCTGCATTGCTTTCTGACATATTGCCGCGTACCATGCCGTTAGCACCATAGCCTGCGGATACACACAGCCATTCAGGCCAGAAGAAATCTTTTTGTACAAGCTTACGAACATTGAAAGACATCCAGTAGGTTTGTCCATTGTAATCCTTCAGTAGTTGTTGGCCGGGTGTATCGCCAAGCAGCGAAGGACTTACATCGGCATAAGCTGTATGATGAAAAGAAAATTTAGGAATGATCCGGAGTTCATGCCATGCCAGGTATTGGCTCAGCAATGTACCGCAGCCCAGTGTATTGAAAGCCATGTCGCCTAATGAAAATCCCCATTCAGAAGAAAAGCCATCAAACACTTCTATTGTTGTTTGAAAAGCCAGACCGGTTGCAGCGCCAAACCAAATTGCTTTCTTACGTTTAGTGCCTGTCCATAATAATACATCACTTGAAATTCTGCTGATCTGGAAAGCAGTAAAAAAGTGTCCGCATTTATCCATCTGCATCCATTCTGAATTATCATTGAAGAAATGAAAGTGTTCAGAAGGGTAATCTTTATACCACAGCTGGTACAAGCCATACACGCTCGCACTATAGGTAATACCTGCTGCAGTTACAACGGGAATGAATCGTTCTTTTTTAAATGAGGAAGAATCCTGTGCTTTTGCTGAAATGATTAAACTTACAAAAACAACGAAGCAGACAAAATGCTTTAAAACCGTTTTCATGGTTGCAAAGGTAGCAGTAATAACGCGTATTGTTATTAAAATTAACAGGAATCGGTTTTTAAAATAAGAATTATTCAATTACTTTGTTCTGGTTATCAACTAAATAATAATTATATGAGTTTTATTAGTGAGTTTAAAGCTTTCGCTATGCGCGGAAATGTTGTAGACCTGGCAGTCGGTGTGATTATTGGCGGCGCTTTTGGTAAAATCGTATCGTCAATGGTTGATGATCTCATTATGCCATTAGTGAGCTTGTTTATGGGAGATAAGGGATTCAAGGATAAATTCTTTGCCTTCAGTTCTCAATCCTTTGAAAGCCTTGCCAAAGCAAAGGAAGCGGGTGTGCCGGTATTGGCCTATGGTAATTTTATCCAGACAGTTATTGATTTTACCATTTTAGCTTTTGTCATATTTTTAATGGTAAAAGGCATGAATAATCTGAAGAAGAAAGAAGAGACGGCAGCTGCGGCAGCACCTGCACCTGTTGAGCTAACCAAAGAAGAACAATTATTAACAGAAATAAGAGATCTATTAAAAAAATAATGTTTTGAATCAAAGTGAATGGAATACATGAAGAAGTTTTTATTTAGCGCGTTTATTTTCAGTTGGGCATTTATAAGCCATGCTCAGATCGATTCTGTTGCTGTGGCTGCAGATATTGTAAAAACAAAATTAGGGAAAGATACCGTTTGGAGAAGCAGTATTGCCTTCGGGATCAACTTTTCAAACGTTGGTTTAAATAACTGGGCCGGTGGGGGACAGAACGCCATGTCTTTTGTAGGCGTTTCTGTTGGTACAGTTGAATATCACAAAAACAAAGTACACTGGAATAATTTTTTAGATGTAGCTTATGGATTCCAGCGATTGGGAAGTAAGTCGGCACCATTCAGAAAAAGCGATGACCGGATATATTTTCAGACGAAATTTGCTTATGAGCAAACCAGTAAATTACGTTATGCGGCCTTGGCAGATTTCAGGTCTCAGTTTGCACAAGGTTTTAACTATTATGATAACATCAAAAAAGATTCTGCAGTTAAGATCTCAGACTTTCTTGCTCCGGCATACATCACGGCTTCGTTAGGTTTGGAATACCTGCCTTTTAAAAGTACCAGTATTATATTTTCTCCTGTATCTGCTAAATATACCATCGTGAATGACGCGGCACTTTCAGATAGCGGAGCATATGGTGTAGCGCGCGGACAAAGGATCAGAAAGGAATACGGGGTTTCTATGATGGTAAAATATAAAGCCGATATTGTCAAAAATGTAACATTTGCCACGCAGTTATATTTATTCGATAATTACAATAATTTTAACGTGGACGTATTCTGGGATTGTTTCTTATACCTGAAAGTAAATAAATATTTAACTACTACATTTACAACCAACCTGATCTATGATGACGACATCAATATCAAGCGGGATAATGGTACTGTTGGTCCGGCGGTGCAATTTAAAAACGTGCTGGCCGTAGGTCTTGTGTACAAATTAAATGGTTATGGTGTCCGTTAAGTTGTATGCATAGCACAAAAAAGATCCCTTTCTGTTGATTAACGGAAAGGGATCTTTTTTGTGTCGTTTATATTTTGCCCGCAACCGTTATTCTTTTTTTTGTATATACTGGTTTTTTGCTTTGGGAAGGTGTGTAAAAACATCTACCGTTACAAATTTAAAAGGCTTTTCTGTTTGCATTTGCTGGGCTTTAACAGCATCATGTGTCTGGAACAGTGTGATTTTAGCATTGCTGTTATCACCGGTTTCACTGTGTGTAAATTCATATTCAAACATTTGTAAGTTTGACTTTTCAAACTTGTTACTGCCTGCATAAATAGTAGCTGATGGTGTTAATTGAATCTGAATGATGTGTGTACTGTCAAAATTGTGCAGTGCCATGCTCATGTAAACCGGGTAATAATAATCTTTTTGGAAAAGGATGGTATCGGTGTGTTTGAGTTTGAATGCAAAATATCCGCTATCGTTTGAAAACGTGATCAGGTCGTGGTCGTGGGCAGATTTGATTTTAACACCGCTTACAGGCTTTAGTGTTGAGCAGTCAACGAGTTTAACATGTACAGTCTGAGCGGAAAGGGCAAGGGATGTAAGTAAGAATGTTAAAGTTATATATAAGGTTTTCATAAAGATTAATTTTTTAAAACAGAGAATAATCTTTTTGCTCTTTCAACAGCAAATTTGTGATCAATCATTGGTTTAATATACGAAGAAGTACCAAATTCGGGCACCCATTTTTTGATATATTTATACTCCGGATCAAATTTTTCCTGTTGGGCTATCGGATTGAAAATTCTGAAATAGGGCTGTGCATCTGCGCCGGTACCTGCCGCCCATTGCCAGTTCCCATTATTAGCTGAGAGGTCGTAATCCAGTAATTTTTTTGCGAAATATGCTTCACCCCAGCGCCAGTCAATAAATAAATGTTTGGTTAGAAAACTTGCCGTAACCATGCGTACCCTGTTATGCATGTGTCCTGTTGCATTAAGTTCACGCATGCCGGCATCTACCAGCGGATAGCCTGTTTTACCTTCACACCAGCGTGTAAAATCATCTTCATCGTGTCTCCATTCAATCACTTTGAACTTGGATTGAAAAGGTTCTGTTACAACTTGAGGAAAATGATACAACAGCTGTTTGAAAAATTCTCTCCAGATCAGTTCGCTTAACCACACGGCATTTAATGGCAGAGACTTTAATACTTTTTCACGGATACTGATTGTGCCAAAGCGGAAGTGTATGCCAAGCAGGGAAGTACCTTGTTCAAGGTATGGATAATCGCGGGTCTTATGGTAATCTGTAATGATCTTACGTGCAATCTGTGCCGGTGGTATGGTGATGGATGTATGTTCAAAGCCTAATGCCTTAATGGAAGGAACAGGCAGCGGCGACGATTTATAAAAGGAATCTGTATGTTTTTCAGATGAAAAAGTTTTAATAGGCTCTTCTGCTAATTTTTTAAGCCATTTGTTTTTATAAGGTGTATAAACTTTATACGGGAGTCCGGTATCATTGAGTATGTCATTCATTTCAAAGATCACCTGGTCTTTGAAAGAATAAAAATTACACGAGTATTTTTGTGCGAGTTCTGCAACGGCAGCATCACGTTTAAGGGC
>NZ_JBQCDF010000223.1:0-18870 GCF_051961495.1 Cytophaga sp.
ATTTTTCGGCACCTCCCATATCTGTGATTCTACAGGCAACGCCGCAGCTTCAGTTGGATTTCTGGCAGCACGTTGTCTTGCATAGGTTTTATCTATCCATGGGGTGAGGTCGAGCGTATCACTGATTAGTTTCAAATCACCGGTGATCATGTCGTTGTTTGCCGTAACAAAATACATATAGTTCATCAGGTCACCCGTCATTGAAAATTTGGTTCTTCCTATACGTCCGTCACATTTAGTCATCACAACTTTTGCAGGCGTTAGTTTTAGTTGTACTTCATTCAGATGTAATGAACGGCTGAATGCCGGAGTTCTGTATTTAAAAGTTTTTATGACAACATTTCCCGTGCAGGCAATTTTAGAATAATCGCCGTTTTCAATATCAAGAATAGATCCCCTGCTTTCGATATCCGCATTAACAATGCCTTGCAGTTGTACACCTTCTGTTGGAAATACCTTGGTCAGTTTTTCAAGATCAAGAATACCATTGACTGAAAAATCATAATTCATCTTAATAAAATCTTCAATGTATCCCTTCAATGAAAACGGATTTCCTTCCATCAAAAAAGTCAGCTGGTCAAAGTCCACTCTTGTATCTTCAGCCTTGCCGCTCTTGTTCAAGGCACGTGCGTTAAAATGAATGTTTTCAATGGGTTCCGGATAATCGGGTGTTTTTAAATATCCATCGGTGAGGTTAATCAATGCATTGATCGACGGAAATAAATTATTTTCGGTATCATACATACCATCAATAACAACAGATGTTTCAAACAATCCCTTCAACTCATTACTGGTTTGGGGATATAATTTCTTAACATCAGCCAGATCCATGTTAGCCTTCAGGCCGGATTGTATGAAACATGGATTCAGTCCTTTCATGAGTACATTCCCCGAAACATTATTTTTACCCAGCGACATCTGAAAATTCTTCAGATCAAAATCTGTATGTTGCGGATTGCCGTCGGTGTTGCTACTGTTCAGCAACAAATGAATATCATGAAATGTTGCCGCTGCGCTGTCATACTTCAGTCTGCCATTGTCGACTTTCAGATTCAATGTAAAGGCTGGAATACTGGTTACTTCAATATGTTCCAGTACATTCCTTTTCTTATAAATACCATTGGCCTTCAATTCAAAATTCAATTTTCCTTTTACGTCAAAATGATCAATCGGAAAAATTTTTTCAATCGTTTCAAACTCCAGTTCTGCCAGTATATCTGTATCAATGCGCATTTCTGAAAACCCCTGTATCTTACAGCGGCCTTTAACAGGATGCCCGCCAAAATCCATATTGAATCTTTTCAAATCAAAAATAGTACTGTCCATGATACCGCTGTTGTTGTCAATCATCAGATCAAACTGTATATCCTTTATTCTGGAAGGGAATTCCGGCACCTGCAGCATGGCATCCGCAATCTTAAAATCAAGATGAAAAGCCGGCAGTACATCGCTTGTATCAAAGTATTTACCTTTGATTAAACCGGAACAAGTGAGTAAGCCTTCTGTTTTAACATTCTTAAATTCATCAGTATAAGCGGAAGGTACTAAAGACAGAATATCACTAAAGGATGTTTCTCTGGAAGCAACTGTAAAATCAATATCATAACCGCCATCTAAAAAAGTAATATGACCATCGAGTCCAAAGGCTAGTTTATTCAGCTGTATATTGTTCTCATTAATAGAACAGATATTGGTACCCATATCATATTCAAGATCCATCTTCAATACCAGTTTTTTATCACGCATATAATACATATTTCGGTCGGAAACTGAAACATGTTCAATAGTTGTTGCGGTCAGATATTCAATTTTATTGCCTGTAATTTTTATTGTTCCGTCGTGGTCTATATCATTCAGCTCAAACCAGCGGCTGGCTTGCTGATCCCAGTATTGTACAATACCTTCGCGTATAGAAAACTCATCCAGTGAAATGGAAGCAAAGCCTTCATTACTATCTGTTAATGTATCGCTTTTAATAATATTATAATTCGCATTTCCGTCGTGCAGAACATGCATGTGTAATTTAGGTTTGTTTAATACAACACGATCCACTTCAACCTTATTAAAGAAAATAATTTTGATCCAGTCCATCTTCAGATCAACCCGTTCTATATGGGCCAGTGTATCGCCATTAAATTCACCAATGCCAACAACATCCACCTTTTTCATGGCCAGTGTTAAATGAGGGAATTGGAAAAAGAAAGAATAATCAAGTTTTTCGAACGTAACAACCGCATTCACGTTCTCATCAATTTGCTTTTCAATCTCCAGCTTGATCTCGTCCTTATATACCTGCACAATAATCAATGGTGTAATCAGCAGCAATGCGATCCCAGTGCCGATAATAATAAACCACTTCTTTCTATTTTTATTCAATTTCATTCTCCGGAACCGAATACGATTTAGTGCTTTCAAAAATTGCTGACAAGATACTGAATGAGAGGTATATTCTATCGCTTTTGTTTATAAAATCTGAACATTCTATTTTTTAGAATTTTACCGGATAAAAAAGAAAAATAAGCGAAGGGTTTAACCAAATCCGACGTCTAACCGTTAAAAGTAACTTAAACCGTAATTCGTAGTATCATGAAAAAGATCATATACACAATTATCTTACTATCAGGATAATGTATCTTGTGTTTATTGTTGCATGTATGTTACCAACGTATCTGATGTAGCATTTACTATTTATAAATTATCACAATTAAATCTGATTCTCATTTTAACCGTATTAAAACTATGAAAAAAGTTGTTTTTATTTTTGCACTCATTGCAGGTGTATCTGTGTCTGGCATTGCTCAGCAAAATGGCAATAATGGTAATAAAGACCAGCACAAAGGCGTAAAAGGTCAGCAGAATGCAAGCGCTCAAGGAAAGCAAAGTTCTGCTGAACATAAAATGACTCCTGAACAAAAAGCTGCAAAACTGACTCAGTATATGACCACCAATTTAAGCTTAACCAGCGATCAGCAAACAAAAGTCTCAGCGCTTAACATTTCAAAAGCGAAACAGCTTGACAGCATTCATACTAAGTACAAAGGTGACATGGAAGCGACAAAAACAGCCTCCAAAACAATAAAGGCTGATTATAACAACAGTTTGAATACTATTTTAACAAGCGATCAGAAAACAAAGTGGGAAGCAATTAAAAAACAGAAGAAAGAAGAATTCCAAAAGAATAAAGCAGCAGGCACTGCACCCAAAGAAGGTGAGCTGACTCCTGAAGATGTTGAATAAAGAATCTTATTTCATAATACAAAAAACGTCCCGATAGCTATCGGGACGTTTTTTGTATTACGGGATATATTCCTCGGCTTTGGGTGCAGACTTTTGATTGAGGGCTTCTATCCTATGCTCCAGCGCACTAAAATCATACAGGTCGCGGTCGAATAAATGTGATGGACTGATATTCTTTAATGCATTATAAATAACTTCTTTTCTGTTCGGGTATTGCAGTTCCCAGTCAGCAAGCATCTTCTTGGTAATCTTGCGCTGCATGTTTTCCTGTGAGCCGCATAAATTGCAAGGGATGATCGGAAAATTCTTATAGATCGCATATTCTGCAATCTCATTTTCTTTACAATACACCAACGGACGAATTACTACATGTTTGCCATCATCCGTTCTGTATTTAGCTGGCATGGCTTCCATTTTACCGCTGAAGAACAGATTCAGGAAAAAAGTTTCCAATACATCTTCCCGGTGATGACCCAAGGCAATCTTCGTTGCGCCCAACTCCTCAGCTGTAGCATACAAGCTACCCCTGCGCAAGCGCGAGCAAAGACTGCACATCGTTTTACCGGCTGGCGTTTTATCGATCACAATGCTGTAGGTATCTTTCTCAACGATCCTGAAATTCACACCAAGCTTCGTTAAATATTCAGGCAGGATATGCTCCGGATAATCCGGCTGTTTCTGATCCAGGTTGACAGCAATGATCTCAAAGTTCTTACGAACGGTCTGGGCATGAATGAACAGATCGAGCATGGTATAACTATCCTTACCGCCGGAAAGACACACCATGATTTTATCTCCGGGTTCGATCAGGTTAAATTCTTCAACAGCCTCCCAAAAACTTTTGCGCAGACGGTTGGTATTTTTTTCTTCCGGACTTGGTAAAGGCATGATTTAAATGATACTAAGTAGAATACAAAGGTACAAAGAAAAGTAATAAGGAACCGCCGAAAAAAGTTGATAATTTAAAAGTGCAGATTGCGCACATCCGACCGTTTGCGAATATTCGTATTTAAACAGAACTTTACTTCGTACAAAATCCGGTTCTCTATTCCATACTATGAATATTAATGAATTTCTTGTAAAACGGTTTCATTTTTCAAAAGAGAAAGCCAGTGAAATGGTGCAGGAAAACCGGGTATTCATTAATGGAATAAAAGCCTTGCAACGGCAGGATGTGTTAAAAAGCGATTGCATTGAGGCCAATGGAGAGCTCTTGCAGGCAGGTCTGGAACATGTATACTACGCGTATTACAAACCGCGCGGCATTGAGTGTACCCTGAATGCTGAAATCGAAAACAATCTGCTGCAGGCCCTTCCCTTTGATGTACATGTATACCCTGTTGGGCGACTGGATAAAGAGTCGGAAGGCTTGTTGCTGCTGACCAACGATGGTAAAATCTACAAAGACATCGCCTTTTCAGAAAATTTAAAAGAAAAAGAATACCTGGTTGAAGTAGATAAAGCATTAACGGAAGATGCGATCGAGCAACTCGCTTCCGGAATTGTGATCATGGGCCAACGCACACGACCAGCACAAGTTTACAAAGTTTCAGATCGTTCTTTCCGCATTATTCTTACCCAAGGTTTAAACCGGCAGATCCGGAGAATGTGTTACAAACTGAACTATGAAGTAACCATGCTAAAGCGTATCCGCATTACCTCTATTGAACTGAACGGCCTACAACCGGGCGAATTCAGAGAAATATCAAAAGCTTTTTTTTACACTTCAAAATAGTTTCCTATTGCGAAACTTCGAGGATAGATTTCAGCTCTTCTACTTTTGACTGACTTACCAGCGCCTGCAGGTAATCGCCACTTTTTAAAATCGTACCACCGGAAGGAACGAAATAGGTATCCCCCCTTTTCACGGTAATAATCAGGCAGCCTTGAAGCGCTTTGATGGAAACGATGGATTGGTTATTAAAGGTGGCATTATCGGGTACAATCATATTGATGCGTACACGGTCTACTTCATCCAGGTGGTTGAACTCAGTTGGTGAAGTAATAAATGGTGTATAGGTATCTTTCAGTTTTAAGAGATCCAGTGCAAATGGAATTGTCCAGCCCTGCAGCAACGCAGAGGTAATTACGATAAAAAATACCACATTAAAGATCCACTGTGCTTCGTAAATGCCTGCAAGCATGGGAAACGTAGCCAGGATAATCGGTACGGCACCACGTAGCCCAACCCAGGAAATGAATATTTTTTCTTTGATGGAAAACTTAAACGGCATCAGTGATATAAAGACTCCTAATGGCCGCGCGATAATAATTAAGAATAAAGAAATAGATAATTCCGTTTTAAAATTTGTCAGGATGTGACTCGGATATACCAGCAAACCCAATGTTAAAAACATAACGATCTGTGCTACCCAGGCCATTCCATCAAAAAAACGGAACACGTTTTTCTTATGAACAATGTTGTTGTTACCTACAACCATGCCTGCTACATATACAGCCAGGAAGCCACTTCCGTGTAACAGGTTGGTAGATGCATATACAAAAAATGCTCCGGCAAATACAAAGACCTGGTACAATCCTTCAATCGGAATTTTTAACCTGTTAATAATAAATACAATGGACTTGCCTAGTCCTAATCCCATCGCCAGCCCTATCCCCATCTCCATTACAAACTGCAGACTCAATCGCAAGAAGGATACTTCGGGAACCTTTATCAATTCTATCAAGGCAATAGTTAAGAATACAGCCATAGGATCGTTGCTGCCTGATTCCAGTTCAAGCAGCGGCGTGATTTTACCTTTGATCTTTATGTTCCGCGCACCAATGATGGAGAAAACCGCCGCCGCATCGGTAGATGCTACAATAGAACCTAATAATAAACTGATCAGCAAAGGAACGTTAAAGACAAGATTGGCAAAGATCGCAACTGTACCGGCCGTTAAGGCCACTCCCAATGTGGCCAGACTCAGCGAAGGCCACAAAACAGGTTTTACAATATTCCAATGTGTGGCTAAGCCGCCGGAGAATAATATAAAGATTAACGAACAGATTCCGATAGACTGCGCAAGCCCGGTATCATCAAAAGCTATGTTACCAGGTCCTTCAGAGCCAGCCATCATTCCAACTCCTAAAAAGAGTAATAACACAGGCACACCCAGATTATTACTGATACGTGCAATAAAAATACTTACCAGTACAAGTGTAGAAAAACCTAATAACAACTCTTCCAGATTCAACATATGATACCAACAGATTCTTTTAAATGGGAAGTAAAATAGTATGCAAAACTATTGTATTAAAGATACAAGAAATACCAATTAGTTTTTAGCAAAATAAATATATACATAGAACTTATTATAAAAATCATATGCGGCAAAATGTATTCACACTTGCCGCATAAATTTTCACTAGTTTAAAACTGAGTTAAGGCAGTTTTGATTTAAACAGATCAATCAATGGCTGATTGCATTGGGCCGGATTTACAGGGCTTCCATAACCTTTATAAAGACCAAAATTATCTTCATGATAATCGTGATAGGTAAAATGCGCTTCACGTTCTTTCAAAATATCAATCATGTCGTTTACCCATTGAATGCCGCCGCGATCATTGATAAATGCATATTGAATGGCGCCAAATTCACCAAGGAACAATGGCCGGTTGTGTGCTTTTGTCCATTGATAATACTGGTCAACCTGCGAAGCCAGATAGGCTTTATCAAAAGCATATACAGCTCCGCCGGCAGAGATCTTATTACAATCCAACCGGAACATGGCAGCCGATCCTGCAGTCACATTTTCTCCTTTCACCCAACCACTGATGGTATATGAATATCCCTGTTTAGGAATGAATTGATATTTGCTGTTGCTCAGGTTCGCATCACTGGCTGAACCCTGCATGTAAACGGAGTTGGAATTTGAATGTCCGGTTGTAAGGTCCGTGCCCGCACTGCCCGAACCATCCTGGCTCCAGTAGTACCAGCCATCATAAGAGGTTACATCGATGTCCCATACGGTTCTTACAAAATTATTATTTTCGTCGTATTCCTTAACAACGATATCATCAACCCAGATCTTCCCGGTGTTAGCCCGGTTAACTACTGCAGGCTGGCACAATTTTATATTTGCATCGTTGATCTTAAACTTAGGCGATTCAACATATTCAGTCCAGTCGTATGTCCCAGCAGCAATCTTAGGATTTGAAAAAGAAGCCGTTAAAAAGCTTGGTGTTCCGGTTACATATAATTTGTTGGGATCAGGATATACCTGCCCCTGCGGTATCGGCGGATTGGTAATCCAGTCTGCTCCCTGGTGTGTAAACTCCATGGGCGTATAGAAATGAAATTCGTATGCCAGGTTGTTATCATTCAATTCAAAGAAGTTCATATCCGCATTGCTCGACCAGTCTGTACCAACTGCATTGACACGCTCCACAACAATCATATGCGTTTTATTCACCGTACGGATTGTATCGATAATATCCTGCGCAAAATTTTTCCACTGGTCAATAGATGCGGTTACCACCGGCTCGTTCAACAAATCAAATCCGGCAATAACAGGTTCATTTGCATAACGCTTGGCAATATTAAACCACAATGCTTTTAAACGTGCCTGATTCTCCGGATCGTTCCATAAAGCGCCGCCATTACCGTTAGATTGAAAACCGCCCTGCGGCACGTGCATGTTGAGGATCAGATAAACATTATGATTTTTGGCCCATGTAATATTCTGATCAATCCAGTCCCAGCCGCTTGCTTTATAGACATAAGGATCTGCATCATCTTCAAACGTTTTATAATTCATGTAAAAACGAATGGCATTCATGCCCATATCATGCACACGCTGATAGTCAACCTCCGCATGGTGATTCACCGGCACTTCAACATCCGTCCATACTTCATTTCCAAAGGCTACACCCCGCAGATAAAGTTTATTGCCATTGGCATCAAGGATATCTGTTCCATTTGTATGTACATGTGTGGAAGTTGTTGGTTGAGTACCTTCATCTTCTTTCTTGTGGCAGGAGAAGAATATGGTTAATAGCAGCGAAATGGATAAAATTTTGTAGAGGCTCATTAAATTGACACATTGGTGTACTCTAAAATAACCATAAAATAGCACTTAAATTATATTGTGTAATATTTTTCTATGAATTCAGCAGGAATTACAACGATATAACTGTTCCATACTCTTCTTTTTTAAAAGGCAGGTCATGGGTAACGCATAAGCAAATGAATGGTGTTGCTGATTGTACAGCATGTAGTATTGAAAAAAATGCCGTGCGGTTTTTGGCATCCAGGTATTGCGTAGGTTCATCCAGCAGCAATACATCCGGCTTTGCCAGTAAAGATTGTACCAGCCAGCACAGTTGCAGCTCACCACCCGAAAGTTCTTTTGCATTACGGTCCAGCAAATGTGAAATATTAAATATGCGGGCAAGCTGTTCCACCTGCTGCAGCTGTTGATTGGAATAGCTATCAAACCATTTTTTATCCCGGTAAAAAGCCATTAAAAGCAGATCTTTCACTTTTACAGGAAAGGCCAGTGGATTGTGCTGCGGCAGATAATGTACGTGCTGATGCCAGGCTGATAGAGAAAACTGAAATGCGTCTTTTGCAGCCAGACTGATTGTTCCCCGGGCAATAGGCTGATAGCGGGCGATCGCTTTTAAAATCGTGGATTTACCCGAGCCATTGTCTCCTGTTATGAAGACGGTATCGCCGGGTTGTGCTGTTATATTAAAAGATTCAACAATGGTCTTGTTGTTAATGATAACAGCCAAATCAGAAATAAGTAAGTGATTCAATGCGTATGGCAATGAAAATAAAAAGCCGGGTATAATCCCGGCTTTCGATTAATATTCGTCTTCATTAAAGAAGAAATCATCTTTTGACGGATAATCCGGCCAGATTTCTTCGATACTTTCATACGGTTGACCATCGTCTTCCAGCTCTTGTAAGTTTTCAATTACTTCAAGAGGTGTACCAGAACGCACAGAAAAGTCAATCAACTCATCTTTTGTTGCTGGCCAGGGAGCATCTTCCAGGTAGGAAGCTAATTCTAGTGTCCAATACATAATTTGTTCCTCGTTTTGAACTTCCGTGCAAAAATAAAATATTAATTAGTATTACAAACTTTTTTTCGAAAATGTGGAAAAGAAAGTACGGAGTACAGAGTATTGAGTACAAAGTAAAACTCAACGTTGAGCGTATTTGCTCAAAATAAATAACGAATGCACAGCTACACTTGCGGCACAAATACTCTGTACTCAGTACACTGTACTTTGTACTTTTTTTCCGATATTTACCTCTTCATTAATCACTATTATGAGCGAGCAAATTATATTCTCCATGGCTGGTGTGAGTAAAATCATTCCACCCAAAAGACAAATCATTAAAAATATTTACCTGTCGTTTTTTTATGGCGCCAAAATCGGCGTGCTTGGTTTAAACGGTTCCGGTAAATCTACCCTGCTTAAGATTATTGCGGGCATAGATAAAGAATACATCGGCGATGTAGCCTTCAGTCCGGGCTATTCTGTCGGTATGCTGGAACAGGAACCAAAGCTTGATCCGACTAAAACAGTTAAAGAAATTGTTGAGGAAGGTGTTCAGGAAGTGGTTGACCTGTTGAAAAAGTTTGAAGAGATCAACCTGAAATTCGGCGAAGAAATGAGCGATGATCAAATGACCAAGCTGATCGAAGAACAAGGCCGCATTCAGGAATTACTGGACCAGCACAATGCCTGGGAACTGGATACAAAGCTGGAACGTGCCATGGACGCACTCCGCTGCCCTCCGGGCGATGCTAAAATCGAACATTTATCCGGTGGTGAAAAAAGACGCGTTGCACTTTGCAGACTGTTACTACAAGAACCGGACGTTTTATTACTGGATGAACCAACCAACCACCTGGACGCCGAATCTGTAGACTGGCTGGAGCAACACTTGCAACAATATGCCGGTACAGTAATCGCTGTAACGCACGACAGGTACTTCCTGGATAACGTTGCGGGCTGGATCCTGGAGCTTGACCGCGGTGAAGGTATTCCGTGGAAAGGCAATTACTCTTCGTGGCTGGATCAGAAACAAACCCGTCTTGCACAGGAAGAAAAGTCTGAATCCAAACGTCAGAAGACCTTACAGCGCGAACTTGAATGGGTGCGTATGTCCCCTAAAGCCCGCCAGGCGAAATCTAAAGCCCGTATCAGCGCATACGACAAATTATTAGGCGAAGAGACAAAAGAGAAAGAAGAAAGACTGGAAATGTTTATTCCGCCAGGCCGCCGCCTGGGTAATAAAGTCATTGAAGTACAACATGTATCCAAAGCATTTGGTGATAAATTATTGTTCGATGACCTCAGCTTTAACCTGCCGCAAGGTGGTATTGTAGGAATCATCGGTCCCAATGGTGCTGGTAAAACAACCTTGTTTAAACTCATCACCGGCCAGGCCCAGCCCGACTCCGGTTCGTTTGCTGTAGGTGAAACGGTAGATATCGGTTATTATGACCAGGAACACTCTGGTTTAGACCCGGAGAAATCGGTATTTGAAACGATATCCGGGGGAACAGAACACCTGATGCTAGGCAATAAACAGGTAAATTCAAGAGCTTACGTGAGCCGTTTCAACTTTGGTGGCTCAGACCAGGAGAAGAAAATCGGTGTATTATCAGGCGGTGAGCGTAACCGTGTGCATCTTGCCATGACACTCAAAACCGGAGCAAACCTCCTGTTATTGGATGAACCGACCAACGACCTGGATGTAAATACATTGAGAGCACTTGAAGAAGCGCTGGAGAACTTTGGAGGCTGTGCGGTAATTATTTCCCACGACCGCTGGTTCCTGGATCGTGTAGCAACACATATCCTTGCTTTTGAAGGCGATTCACAGGTATATTGGTTTGAAGGCAACTACTCCGATTACGAAGAAAATAAGAAAAAACGTATGGGTGATGTAGGCCCTCAGCGTATCCGTTATAAAAAACTGGTAAAATAATAAAGGGTAGTCCTGACAGTTATCGGGACCACTCTTTATTTTATGCCCCGCACAATCGATTTACGATTAAAATTCAATTATATTTAAACACTGTATACAAGTGTTACGTTACAGCAGATACAACAAATTATGAATGGCACTAAATTCATAATTTATAACTTATAATTTATCATTCTTTTTATTTATCTCATGAAATATTCTTTTTACGGAATCCTGTTATTCATATCCGTTTCACTAACATCCTGCTTTGAGATCATTGAAGATGTAACTGTTCATAAAAATGGCAGCGGCACCTACAAGTTCATTGTGAACTTAAGTCAAAGTAAAAACCAGATTGATAAAATCCGCACCCAGGATAGTATTTTACAATACAAAGTGCCTACAACAGCTACGATTGATAATAAAATCACAGAAGTTAAAACCAAGTTGCAAGGTATTGATGGTATCAGCAATGTAACGATCAAACAGGACCATACAAATTATATCTACAACCTATCCTGTGATTTTAAGAATGTTTCTTCGCTCAACAATGCCGTGCACAGCATCTGGAAAACATACGATAAAAAAGCTCCTGCCGCTCTAACGCTGTATTCCTATGAAAACGGAATATTTAAACGTAATGCCAACAGTTCAGAAGTTGATCATCTAACTCAAAGCGCAAACACCCAGATCATCGAGATGCTGCAGAAATCCGATTATACCGTAATCTGTCGTTTTGATACGACAGTAACCAATGGTAATGCCATGAATTATACTGTCTCTCCAAGTAAAAAAGCTGTATTGTACAAACATGATATCTGGAGTACGATTGCTATAAAAGGAAAATCAAATAACAACATCACTGTAGGCCAATAAATATCAGTATAACAAATACCTAATATGAAAAATACTTTACTTCTACTGTCATTTTTTTATCGCTTTTTGCAACTGCACAGGATATAAAAAATTACATTCCTGCCGAAGCTACCTACATTATTAAAGTCAACGGAGGACGCATAAACAACAATGTTAATTTTGATGAAATACGCGCCAGCGAACTCTATAAAGATTTTCTTTTTAAAATGCTGCATAATAAAACAGCAGAAGAAAGAGCAATCATTAAATTATTTGAAACGCCAGATGAGACAGGATTGAATATTAAAACTGAAATGTATTACTATGATATTCCTGAAGAAACGGTTTTACCCTCGTCAAAGTCAAAGTCAAAATCAAAGGAATATGATGATGATTATTATTCTTATTCTTCTTCAACAAGCATGCGCTCGATTGCTGTAGTAGCAATTCCTTTATTGAACAAAAATAATTTTACAAACTTCATTAAAGACATTTATTACAAAAGCAATCCGAAAGTTATGAAAGCCGGTAAGGGCTTCAGCTTTATTAAAAAAAGTAACACATTAATTGTCTGGAATGCTGAAAAAGTTTTTTTCTGCATGCTTCCTTACCGCAGTTATTACAGCAGCAGCAAAGGCAAATATTCTACTTCAGAATTAAAAAAGATTATCAAAACACTTGCACACCCCTTACCTTCATCAAAAAATATTCTTTCTAATTCTAAAATTTTAAACGGACTAGGATTTGATTCAGACATCACCTATGTATTCAATTCAAATGCATGGAGCAGCATGCCATGGTTGTTTGAAGAAATAAACAGAGAAGATGCCATAAAAGACACAACAATTCTAAATTCAGAACTGTTTAAAGATAACTATAGCTTCAGCTACATCAATTTCGAAAACGGTAAGATTGTATTCACGGGAAATCAGTTTTACGGAGAAAAACTGGCCAACATTATTACACCGATTTTTAATGTAAAACCTTCTACAAAACTGGCTAATATTTTATACCAGACGCCCGTTACGAGTTACTTAAATTATGCATTCGACCTGAGTGAAGTCCATAAATTTATTGACAAAACATTTAACTACAGTATGGATACATTGCTGATCGATTACATAAGAGAAAGTCAGGATAATGTATTCAATACAGATTCGCTTATCGTACGTTACAATGCAGAGATCGACACGATTGACTTCATTGTGAATGGTCCAGATGAATCTTTATATGAAACAGACATGTCGACTATTACCGACTCCGGAACTGTATACAGCGACGAGGCCGAAGCTGAATATGACGCTTATGACTATGGATACGAAGACGACGACAAAGCAAAATACGAACATGAAACATTAAACTGGTACCAGCTGGATTCATTGGAGGAAAGGCAGGATACGCTGTATGAAATGATCGACAACAGAAAAGATACGCTGGCTAAAGAGCTATACAAATCATTCAATATCAATGGTGACGATTTCTGGCACATTTTCAAAGGCGAGTTTATTGTATTGTACCATGCCATGACCACCATGGATAAAAAATACAAAGTGTATGAAATGGATGAAGAGTTTAACTATGTTGAAGTAGAAAAAACAAAAAAAATCCCGATGCCACTTTTCTCTTTCGCATTAACAATCAAGAGCGATTCCCTTTTCAATAAATACCTGGGCATACTGATCAAAAAAGGTATTATTAAAAAAGAAAAAAACAGATACATGGTTGTTATCGGAGAAATGAATCAATACATCTGGGTAAACGAATCTATTTGTATACTAACAAACGACAATAATTTCAATCCGCAGAAACATACTTCGGCAACAACAAAAAGTGATTACGAAATTGTAAACTACGAACGCATTATAAACCACCAATCCGGAGCATACATTGAGATCGGTAAAATACTCGGCTCATCCGTACAGTTCACCGAAGATAAAGAAGCTGCAGAAGTACTGGAAATTCTTGCGAAGTACTTTGATGAAATCGTTTACGTTACAGAATTTGATAAAAATGCCAATGTTGCAACGAAAACAGACGTCTTATTTAACGATGACAAGAAAAACAGTATAAATTCTATTTATGAAATGATCAATGAAATGTATGTACATTTCGAAAAGAAATAATATGCAGAAAAAGCATTTATTCATTGTTTCATTTATCCTTCTTTCAGGCATAACGTATCTCTTTTACACCAGTGGTAAAAGAGATACGACTGTTATTACACCTGCTGTCCAGCTTTCTATTCCCGATTCTTCCTGGCTCTACGGCACCTTCAATCTTGAACAGATCCGGCAAGACATTGCATTATCAAGCTTGCTGAATGGAGATATCAGTAAATTATTTCAGGCTGATACCAATTCAAACATATTACTGAAGATCTTCAGATCGCCCTCAGATTTTTCAATTACTGATCAAAACAATATCCGTTATTTTTCTATCTGGAAAAATAACATCATGTACAACGGACTATTGTTCAATATTGAGGATAATAGACAACTACAGGAAAATTTTAAAAGTGATAGCCTAACCTTACAAAAAATAATAGTTTTTTCGTTCCGTACACGTGAAGGATATTGGCTTTACAACAACCGACATTTGCTATTCATTGCAAAACAGCAACAGGATTCATTGGTCGCACAAAACATCTTCAGTCAGCCGGCACAAAGCCTGCAACTTGTCGCCAATGATTCCATCTATCTGTCCTGCACAATCAATACCCGATTTTATCTGGATTCTATCCCACATCCGTTCCTGGACTCTTCGTTGATTCAAATCGCAATTAAAGCCAATACAGACAACATCGATATCGACTGGAATTATAAAGGCACAGCTGTAAATTATTTCAATCAGGTTCGCATACCCGGCCCTGCAAAAGATGACGGATTATATGCAGCCTGCTCTCCTACGCCGGCCGCACTTGATGAATTACTGAATGTATATACAACTACATGTACCGGATCACAAAAAATGTCTGTTGATCTGCATCCTTTTATGTCTATTCTTGAAAATAATACGCTTACTGTTGAGTTTGACGGATGGAATAAATTACTCCAATCATTTTATCGATATGAACTGAATGAAGAGTTTGAAACGGTCATGGTAAAAAAAGATTCGCTTTATCTGGAACCAACATTCAGGATCACTTTGGCTAATGCCGGACAAAAAGAAATCACAAACTTCATTACTTACCTGCATCAGGCAGGACTGATATCTAAAAATAAAAAACCTCCATTTAAGACAACCCTGGGAAACTTTGATAGTGAACTGAACATATCAAAAGATTCATCGTTGATTTTTCAAAACTCACACCCCGCTGCAGCAAAGCAATCGGATAAAATAAACAATTGTATTTTTTATTTATCGTGCAAACCCAACAATATCCAGGGTTTGTTTGATCAAAAGGAATTTAAAGAGAGAAAAGAAATTGCTACCATTGCGGAACTCAATATTGCAGGCTATAAAACAGAAAATGAACTTCATGGCAGCATTAAAGCATCATTCAATGAAGACAAACATCCGCTGCTTTCTGTTATTGAACTAATGAAAAAATAATCAGGCAACCTGGCTTACATCTCTTTTGTATAATCAATCCGTTTAATGAATTTATTATCAATGACATTGAATAAATAGTCGCCTACAGAAAAATGATCGAAATACATGATGCTAAAGCTGTCAATCTCAAACTCGACTAATTGATTATCGATGTGTAAGTGACCTGTTATAATATTATTCATTAAGTCCAGATGAGAGAAATGAAAGGATGAATCCAATGGAGCAGATTCATCTTTTAACAATACATATAAATCAAATATATTATCCGGGGAGTTAGATGCACTCATACTTTGCAAATACAATTTTAATTAAATGGTGGGCCAATTGGGTAATACTTTTTTACTTCTGAATAAATTGAAGATACAACCTATTTTTCAAACTTTAATGGGAACAATCACCAGGCACCGCATGTTTTAACTGTTCTGTCTCTTTTAATTCTTCTACAGTAAAGACGGGTTGTTCACTTTCTGCCATAGAAGGTTTTCCGGCATTGACCCAAGCTGTATACCACAAGTCTCCTGTCATTTTTATTGCCGCTTTCATTCGTTTTTCAACCATGTTATTCAAACTTTTATGGTACGCTTCACTAAACGCATATGAATATATACGTAATGTTTGTCCATTTCGGTCTTCATATGAGAAGATTTTATCTTCTGTAAACTTTCTCTGGAGTTCTTTCTCAATAAACAGGACAGAATCAACACATTCCCTTGATTGTGTTAATCCATTCCATATGTATTTATGAATATCTTTTATATATTCAGCGCTGCCGGAGTAATAATTATAACTTGCTGAAAATAATTCCGGCAACCTGGATTCCCATAATCCATGTATCCCATGCTGTCCGGTAAGCTGGCCATTATAATTTTTTGTTGTATGCAAGGGTACATGCAGGTCGCCTACATAATGCCCCATATCTGCGGAGATTTTTAATACAGCCTTGGCATCTTTACGCTTAAATGCATCGGTTAATGAATAGGTAAGCCGGATCAGGTTCCAGGGCAGGATGCCGTGTGCCTGCATGGAATCTTCCGGATAAAGATCTTTAGCATCCTGCCAGGACGGCCGCCTCAACAGAATACTGTCTGAATAAAATTCAATATCCATATAATGCTTCGGAGCCTCACCTGCTACCACATATCGCCTTTTATCCGGATTGACTGCCTGCTGGGTAATAAAATCGATATGTTTTTTATAAAACATCATTAAAGGCTGCGGAAGCGTAAAAACTGCCATTTTATTAATTTCCTTGTGGGCAAAAAAGCCCCAGGATGTGCATAAAAGGAGGATAATAGCAGTAAAAATAACTTTTATGGCAAAAAAATAGCGTTTCTTCATAACTTTGAAGTTTTCCACAATAATAGTGTGTTTTAAGGAAAACACAAACAAGGTTTTGTTTTTTAATAAAATGCTGTTATCTTTGCCATTCGAAAATTTATTGACGAGAATAATAAGAATTTATATACACACATGGCAAATCATAAGTCAGCTTTAAAAAGAATCCGTGCGAACAGAGCGAAATATCTGAGAAATCGCTACCAAATGAAAACTACACGTACTTTCGTTAAGAGACTAAGAGCAGCAACTGCTAAAGCTGATGCTACTGAGTTATACAAAAAAGTATCTGGCATGCTTGATAAATTAGCTAAAAGAAATATCATTCATAAAAACAATGCAGCGAACAAGAAATCTAAGTTGGCTAAATTTGTTAATAAATTAGCTGCTTAATTTCAGCTGTTTCAATATTGAAAAGTCACGCTTTCAGCGTGACTTTTTTTATGTCTATACCAAAAACGTATTCCAAGCGTTATATTTTGCATAGATACTCCCATATATCAATGAAGTATTGTCTGACCACTTGTATTCTATTATTCTTCGCGTGCCAGCTTTTCACCTGCACTTACCACAAAGGAGAAATAGAACCGGTCCTGGACTGCACACCTAAGATAACAACCGTTTCTTTTGCTGCTGACATCAACCCGATCCTAACTGCCAATTGTGCCACTTCCGGTTGCCACTCCGGGTCAACTCCTGAAGGAAATTTAAATTTAGAATCAGCAATAGCTTATAGTGCCTTACAAAAAAAAGGCAGCGGGTACATTGATACGATCAACCCGCAAAGCAGTGTTTTATACAGTTCGCTGGTTTCAATCAGTGATCCAATGCCACCCAACGGACAGTTGAGCCCTTGTGATCTCAGGCGTATTGAAACCTGGATGAAACAAGGGGCTAAAAACAACTAAATCTCCCCTTTCTGAAGAATTTAAATTTATTCATTCAATTGTATTTTTTAGAATAGCAGGTATTTCTGCCTTATCCATTGATAAAAAAAACAATACTGAGTATCTTAGAACCAAAATACTACCAAGGCATTTATTTACTCCTTTGGCAGTAGAATACATTTCGTTCATGCTAACTATTCTTTAGCAACTGAAAACGTATTCACAATAATACCTTAATACTTTTAAACATGTACGGATGTTACCCCTTCAAACGTACATACTTATTTATTCTAATTCGTTAACGATATTTTATATCCAATTCAGGATTGCCATGAAAAAACTGTCTAACATTCATTCATTTTTCAATTCAATAAAATATTCCGTTTGCATCATTGGTTTAGTGACGTTGTGCTCAACAGCCAGCTATGCACAAACGGTATATAAGGTAGGTGCAAGCGGCTCACATACAAGCATAGATGCAGCATACAAATCCTGTACATTAGCTGTTAATTATATAATAGAAATTCAAACAGACTACAACAGCGCCGGGGAATTATCAAAAGGCACCATCACTTTAGGAGCGAATGCAGCAAAATCCATAACGATTATGCTTCAAACAGGTAATAACGCTTTTACCATGACTGGTGCATTTGTAGGGCCTATTTTTAATTTTAGTGCTGCACAAAATGTTACGATCGACGGAAGACCCGGCGGTACAGGCACGCCAGGATTGACCATACAAAACACCAATTCAACAGCCAGTGCAACTCCGGTAATAACCTTTACAAACGGTGCTTCAAGCAACTCCATTCAATATTGTACCATTAAAGGATCAAACCCGAACACAACAAGTACTACTGCCGGCATCATTTACATTAAGGCTCCTAATTCAAATAATAATACCATTGATAATTGCACCATTCAGGCTGCCGGTACAGCCAAACCTGCCGTAGCAATTTTAAGCCGCTTAGATGATTTAGGAACTGGCAGCAACCTCAACATCACGATCAGTAAATGCAACCTTGTAGACTTTACTGCTAAAGGTATATGGGTCGCAAACCCGGCAAATA
>NZ_JBQCDF010000224.1:0-43146 GCF_051961495.1 Cytophaga sp.
TGAATAAATGTGAAATCTGAGGATTCACAAAAACCAGGTCATAAAAACGTTCGACCAGCAGGTCCAGGTTCTCTTTACCTAATCGATAATACAGCGTTTCGGTCTCCATCTTTTTGGCAATACAATTTATCCGGAACAAAAGTGCGAAAAAGCGCTCAAAGAACCGAACAGAATTACATGATCCATATCAGATGATGAAATCAATGCGGCAGCGGAAAATGTTTTTTCAGGTATTTTTTCAATTGAGCAGAAGTTACGTTGGTTGCTACCAGATTTCCTTTCTCGTCTACAATGTTGATACTGGGTGTTCCCGGAGCTTCATAGGCAATCATTGTTTTGGCAGCACCATCAAACGGGTCGTAGGCATGAATGGCAAAATTCAATTTATCTTCCCGGATTACCGGACGAAGTGTGCTGGTATCAGAATCAATGGCGATCATGATATAAGCCAGGTTGGAATTTTTATACGGCGCGACAATTTCCGGCAACGTTTTATTACTTTCTCTGCAATGCGGACAAGTAGGGCTCCACAAGTGTACTACCACCACTGAACCTCTGTATTGATGCAAAGAAATACTATCGCCTGTAAGTGTAGCAACGGTGAAGTCCGGAGCTATATCACCTACAAATAATTGCGGAGAATAAATGAATGAAGCAAAAATCAAAAAGAGTAATGATGAAAATAAAACAGCCGAAAATATTTTTAAACGTTTCATGTTTTTGTGCGAATGATTTCAGATTAAAAATAGCTGACCGCACAAAAAGTGTGTTACATAAAAACAGGTATTGTTTGCAGGAATTTAATTATGCCGGAAGCTGGTGCTGCCATCGTCTGCGCCGTAGGAAATCTCGCCGTAGCTTAAGTGGTATGCTTCAGATACGCATAAAGGATTAATGTAGGCAATAATTTTTTCCCGGATAATATCACCGTCGTCTGATGCGTCATAACCTTCTTTGCTGCCGTCAGGAATAATAAAAAAAGATGCATAATGATTTACAATACTTTCTTTAATTTCAGAAACCAGATGCACTCCGTTGGATGCCTCCATATGTGTTTTATAGAGTTCAACAATTTTTGCACGAATAGTTTCCAGAACTTTTCTATCGTTGCAGGTTACAATCAGAGCATGATGGCGTATGTTTCTCATTCGGGTTTGTCGTGGGCGGAAAGGACTGTAAATATCGTGTACTCTTGCCGGAATACAAAATGAAACATAAAACCCTGCGTGACGAAAAAATTTTTAAATTGAATTTTTTTAATATTAAATATTTTTAAAAGCATAAAAAGATCAATTCAATTAAATTTTTTTGGTTTCAATAAATAGATTTTCTATTATTAAAATATAGATATAGTTATATCTGTAAGAAAGGAGCGATACCGTATGATGGTTGAAATAAGTGCTATTATTCGTGCAGGGAAATTTGATGACGTAAGAGATGCCTTGCATGCTATCGGCGTAGAGTTCTTTATTTTTTATGATGTGAAAGGAGTAACCTTTACGAAAGAGCATAAAGGTTCTTACAGGGGAACGGCCATCTTCGATGCCAGTTCCATCTCCAGAAGAAAAATTGACATTGTTGTTCCGGAGGTCGATGCAGCCGAAGTGGTTGACTGCATCAAGAAAGCAGCAACGACTGGTGTTGCCGGCGACGGAAAGATCTTTGTCAAGGATGTAAAAACATCTGTCAGGATCAGCATCTGATCCATTTATTAAATACGCAGGAGCAGTAGTAACAGAATCCCCACCATTCTGTACGAACAAACATATTGTATGAATCGTAGGAATTCAGCTCAAAAGAATTCCTGAAGCATGCAGCTATCCGGCAGATAGTGAACGATACCCTTTTGTTCTTTATTTATTTAATTAAAAAATGTATGCCAAACGTAACCCCTGAAATGTATGACTCTGTCATGCTGATGAAGCAGCAGATGCTGGTTGACAGTCTGAACGCAGCACAGACAGCATTGAATGATTCCCTGCATGCGACCAATGAACTGATGTTCAAGACGCGCACAGAACTTCAGATCACCAAAGACACCCTTAGTAACTCGTCTTTTAAAATAAACAATGTGTGGATGATGATTGCCACGGCGCTGGTCTTTATTATGCACCTGGGTTTTGCCACGCTTGAATCCGGACTTACACAGGCAAAGAATACAACGAACGTTTTATTTAAGAATTCCATTGTACCGGCTATTGGTATTATGACACATGCGATCTGTGGATTTAATTTTATGTATCCGGGATTTGAATTCGGAGTGTCCATGGATTTTATTGGTTTTAAAGGATTCGGAATTGAACTGCCCGAAGGCGGCGAAACAGCCGCTTATAACGGGGGCATGACCTACTGGACAGACTTTCTCTTCCAGGCTATGTTTGCGGCAACCTCTGCAACCATTGTTTCCGGCGCTGTTGCGGAGCGCATCCGCCTGATGAGTTTTATGGTGTTCTCTATTATATTCACCGCGTTTATTTATCCCATCATCGGAAGCTGGAAGTGGGGCTGGGGCTGGCTCAACACCATTGGCTTCATGGATTTTGCCGGCTCAACACTGGTGCATTCTGTTGGCGGCTGGGCCGCAATGGCTGGTGTGATCCTGCTTGGAGCAAGACAAGGTAAATACGAAAAGGGCATGATTAAACCTATACAAGGACACAACATGACCTCGGCGGTGATCGGTACATTCATGCTCTGGCTAGGCTGGTTTGGTTTCAACGGCGGCTCTGTGTTATCGGCGGAGCCGGGGATTGTTTCGCGTGTGCTGGTGATGACCTGCGTATCGGGCTCCTGCGGTGCCATAGCAGCAGCGTTTACCATTTTCTCAATCAACAAAAACTTTGATTTGTCGATGGTGTTGAATGGCATATTGGCTGGCCTTGTAGGTATTACTGCCGGCGCCGATCAAATGAAAATTTTAGACGCCACGATCATTGGTCTGGTGAGTGGCAGTTTAGTAGTGGGTTCAGTAATCATGTTTGATAAGTTACGGCTGGACGACCCGGTTGGCGCCTTGTCTGTACATTTGGTGTGCGGCATCTGGGGAACGCTTGCTGTGGGTCTGTTCGGTGCCAAAGCAAGCGGTGCACAATTGCTCACACAGTTAACGGGCGTAGGCGCGGTTGCTGTCGCGGCATTCGGCAGCTCATTCCTGATCTTTCTGCTGATCAAATACACCATTGGGCTGCGGGTAGGTAAAGAAGAAGAAATATTCGGCCTTGATGAATCGGAACATTACATGGAAGCGTATCCGAACTTTATGACCAAATAAATAATATTCGAATTCGGACGCTTAACAAAGCAGTCCATTAACTTCAGTAAAGAAATTTAAAAAACCATCTGTAATAAGCATTGCGGTTATAACTTGCGTTGCTTATTACTTATTTTCATATATGGTAGTGCAGGAAGAATTGATATTTGAAGCAGAAGAGCTGGAGCCAGAATCGAAAAAGCGCTGGTCGTTTTCAGAGGCCCTGAATCCATCAGCGGATGTGTCTGTATTAACAAAGACTTTTCAGCAAGATTTAGTTGCAGCATTTGTGGTATCGCTGATTGCGCTGCCCTTATGCATGGGCATATCAGTAGCCAGCGGCTTTCCGGCAGTTTCGGGAATTTATACGGCTTTGGCCGGTGGGTTGATCATAACATTTATTTCGGGCACACATGTAGACATTAAAGGACCGGCAAGCGGTTTGTGCGTTATTATTTTAGGAGCCGTTCATACGTTTGGTGAACACGCAGCGAATCCATACCCATATGTACTTGCCTGTTTTTTTGTTGCCGGCATGTTACAAATGATTTTTGCTACACTTCGTTTCGGTGCGCTGGGAGACTCTTTTCCTGCCTCTGCGGTATTAGGCATGATGGCCAGCTTCGGGATCATGATCGCTATTAAACAACTTCCTGTGTTGATCGGTGCGGAGTCGCATGCAAAATCTGCATGGGATATATTAAAAGAACTGCCGGTAATGCTTGCCGGCATGAACAATAAGATTGCAATCATTGGGATCGTAAGCCTAGGTATCATGATAGGCATGTCTTTTCTGAAAGGTGCATGGACAGCATACTTACCGGCACCCCTGGTTGTGATCCTGGTTGCGATACCCTTGAGTCTGCTGTTTGATATACAGGGAATGCCGGCAGGAAATGAATATCTGGTTGCGTTGCCGGGCAACCTGCTGGATGGAATTATGTTTCCGGATTTTGCTCAGTTATTTACGCTGACATCGTTGCAATACATTCTGATGATTGCTTTTGCCGGCAGTCTGGAGTCGTTGCTCAGTTCCAAGGCTATTTAAATGGCAGACAATCAAAGCCGCAAATCAAGACTTAACAAAGATCTGCTGGCGATAGGCGCCGGCAATTCTTTACTGGCCCTTATCGGCGGACTGCCCATGATCTCTGATGCAAAAAGAAGTGTGATGAATGTAAATTATGGCGCGCAATCTGCCTGGTCTAATTTTTTCCATGCGGTATTCCTGCTGCTGATTGTTGTGATCGGCGGAACCTTTATACGTTTGATTCCGCAGGCCGCACTCGCAGGTATACTCATGTATATTGCCTACAAACTGGCTTCGCCCAAACAACTTGCCGCAACCTATAAAATTGGTACGGAGCAGCTGATCGTTTTTATAACTACCATGATCATTTGTTTGTTTACCAATGTACTCTGGGGAATACTTGCCGGGGTTGTGCTGGAACTGATCATACACATCTATTTTGGCGCAAAGATTAAAAATCTTTTTAAAACATCTGCAGCGCTAGAGCAAACTGGTGCAAATGCGTACACGCTGAACATATATGATGCGGCGGTATTTTCGAACTACATGGGCGTCAAGAAATTTCTGCAGACGTTACCTGAGTATTCAAATGTCACCTTCGATTTTTCAAAAGCAAAAGTAGTAGACCACACCTTTCTGGAACATCTGTATTACCACGAAGAAAAAATTCATAAGAAAGGCGGGCAGATTGTATTATCCGGCCTGGATCATCATAAGCATTTAAGCGATCATCCGCTGGCGTCAAGAAGGATTGTTGATACAGAGATCCTCACGGAACGGCAGGAACAACTGCAGGCTTATGCAGCGAAGAACGGACTTACATTCGACCATCGTATCGTTTCAAACTTATCAAAGCTCTACGGGTTCCTGGAGACCAAACACATCGAAATTAAACTACAGCGTAACGTTCTCACCGGCTCTCATTATAAAATAGAATTTGAATTGTCTGACCTCGTGCTGGTGCACACCATCGGCAACAGATCACACAATATCAATATGACCAATGCACTGTTCACCATTCCCGGAATGCGAATTCCGGAATTCATTCTGGAACCGGATGGTTTTACCGACGATCACAAGGATGGTTCCTTCAGGGACATTGATTTTACTGAGCATCCGGTGTTCTCCTATTATTATTTATTAAAAGGCCCCGACCAGACTGCCATTGTAGATTTCTTTCCCAACTCGTTGATCCGGTTCTTCGAGAAGCATAAGGGCTACCGGTTGGAATCAAAACACAATATGATTTTTGTTTATAAGAAAGCAAGACGCATCAAACCTGAAAATTTAAATACGCTCATTGATTTTACAAAAGCGCTGATTTATGAATTGTATGTGCAGCGAAACCTGAATATGAAAAACTGAACATACCTTTACAAACAACCGATGCCATCACTTAAAGCGATGGCATCGGTGTTTGTAATGAAAGATTCGTTCTTAAAAATTCGAATATATTATTCGTTTCCAATCATAACCGGAACTTCGCCGTTCGTAATGATCACCTTTGCATTACTGGAAGTCGCAAGATGTTTCATCATGTCAATGTATTTATATTTCAAGCCTGCTTCGGTCATGGCAGAGTTAATAATGTCCTGAGATTTTTTAATACCTTCCGCTTCAACGATCATACGTTCTGCTTCTTTTTGCTGCTTCTGTATTACATAATCCATTTGCAGCGCTTCCTGTTGTGCCTGTACCTTGTTCTGGATTGCTTTTGTAATCTGATCAGGGAGAACGATATCTTTCAGCAGCACAGCATCAATGATAAAACCATATTTGTGAACAGCAGCTGTCATCTGTTCTTTAATCGCAGATTCAATTTTTTCTCTTTCAGTTGAATAAAGTTCGGTTGCATAATATCTGGCTGTAATTTCGCGCGTTGTTGCCCGGAAGTTTGTCATGATGGCAACCTCTTCAAAATTCTGACCGAAGCGTACATATACAGCTTTGGCACTATCGGGATTGATATGATACAGCAAACTTATTTCAGCATCAATACTCAACCCTTCTTTGGTTGGCACGATCAATTTGCTGAATACTTCTGTAACACGAACATTTACTTTAATAATTTTTGCAACAAATGGATTGTAGGCCTTGGCACCTTCAATCACAGGCTGCGGCTTGATTACACCTACCTTCTGGATCATGCCTACTTCACCCGGACGAACAATGGTACAGCTTGTAATAATTATTGAAGCCGCTAAGAGAACATACATTTTTTTCATAGTGTTAGGGTTTAAGTAAATGATTATGCAGTAATAGTATTTAGAAAATATGTTTAAAATCTGTAGGCTAAAAAAATTATTTGTTGAATGCGATAAATAAAATTCTTCCAATAAATTTATTTCGTACTTTTAAAAACATAATACTAACTTTTGAATCATATGACAGAAAATAGCAGTTCGTTTAAAACAAATAAAATGGAATACATTGGCTTTGCAGCACTTGTAGCAGGCCTCCTCATGAAAATAAATCATCTCCCTTTTTCCGGCCCGCTGCTCATAATTGCGTTAGGGACATTGGCGATTGTTTTTATAATAAATGGATTTCAGCGCGTAGGAGCTGGCGCAGACTATAGTCCGGAAGTATTGGATGTATTGCAGGAACAACGCGAGGAAAAACAGCATGGGGTGTTGAATATCATGACAGGCATTTTGCTTGCCATTGCCTGTATCGGTATATTGTTCAGGTTAATGTACTGGCCATTCAGCAAACCTTATTTGTCTATTGCAACCGTTGGCTTAGCGTTTGTTTTCGGTTGGATGTATTTTGTACGATCAAAAGCAACTACTGAAGAAATCAAAAAAAAGTATCTGTTTAAATTGATACATGTGGCAATATTTTTTGTATTCGCAGCAGCGTTAAACTTTGCCTCTCTGAAAACACAAATTGATGTAGAGAACTGGAATGATCCTGAACTGGCCAGATTGAAATATCAATATATGAGCAATCCGCATAATGAAGCATACAGACAGGAATATCTGGATTATCAAAAAACGAGATAATAAAAATCACCAATAAAAAATAAGCCTGACCATGGAAGTGGTCAGGCTTATTTTTTTATCTGATAATGGATATTAGAAACGGATACCGGCATTAAATCCAATCCAGTATGGATTGTAAATATCTTTACCGCTGTTGTCTTTAAATGTTTGTTTGTATACTATTGATTTTTCAGGAATCATCTGCGAACCGATTGTGGCATCTGCATTTTGATATTGAGAGAACATCGTGTTGAATGTTGGTCCGGCAAACAGGGAGACACGTTTAGACAAATTCAATCCCAGCATGATCCGCAGTTGGCCCTGTTCATTCAGCTTATCCGTGAAGGCTTCGTTTTCATTGATGTGCATGGCAAGCACATCAAACGAAATGGTTGAACGTTTGCTCATTTGTATGGTAGATCCAAAACCGTAACCAAATGTCCAGCGATAATTATCCGGGGTAAAATTGCCGCCGAACTGGAAGATGTTGTAAAAGCCTTTCACGCCGGTTTTAATAAGCATGTTCGCTTGTGTAGTTTCTGAATAATACGTTTCAATTCTTCCGTAACCGTTTTTGGAAATAGACACAAGGCCCACCGGTATGCCGTTAATGGTATCACTAACGTTGATCAATCCAAATTGAAATCCGTTTATCTTACGTGCGTGGTTGATGAAACCGATCTGCCCGCCGTTAATTGTTCCGTTATGCTGGTTAACGCCTCCGGCAATCTGTACGCCGTCCAGCTGCTCCGTGCCGATGTTAACAGCACCGGCAATTTGTCCGCCAGAGATAGAACCTCCGGCAACGTTTACCACACCGGCAACCTGCGAGCCGATCACTTCCTGGCTGCAAACATTTACTACACCGGCAACCTGTGCACCACGTGTATATTCCCCAACAATATTTGTAACACCCGCAATCTGGCAGCCTTGTACTTCTTTGCGTACGATGTTTCCTACGCAGCCGAATTCAAAGCCTGACACAGCGCCATTATAACCCGGCAGCAGGTTCAGCGAAATATCATTGCGGTAAAGCCCGCTTGTTTCCATGTGTGTGCCCAAGGGGTAAACGCCGGTGAACTGAAAATTATCGTGCAGCATCTGGTCTGCATCCGTCTTAAGACCATTACTATCAGCAGGAGTTTTGAACTTTTTTGAATACATGATGCTGTCTTTTATTTGCTTGTATTCGGCGGCTAACGCGTATTTAGCTTTCTTCAGGCTTTGCTTCAGCTTCATTTTATTTGAAAAAGAAGCCGCAGAAACGCTGTCTTTTTTATGCAGGTAAGTGGTATTCAATTCCGTCATCTCTTTGTTATAGGATAGATCAAGTTCCCTGATTGCCTGCGCACTATCAGTAGCATGTACTTCCAGCGGTTTAACCTGCAGCGAAAGGTCCTTGTTGGATGTATCCTTAACAGCCGTTATTTTTTTCGTTGTATCGCTTTTAACAACAGGTTTTGGCGAAATGGATTTAACGCCGGAAGTAGGCAGGGAGCTTGGTGCTTTTCCTTTTTTCAGTACAATCTGATTGCCTACTGCGCGGTATGTAATTGGTGTTGGTATGAAGAGCTGGTGCAATGCCTGGTCCAGCGTCGCATTTTTAACATTCAATGAAACTTTTTGATTCACATCAATCTGATCCGGAGAAAAGGAAAAGTTAACGGCATAAGTAGATTTTATTTTTTTAATTGCTTCATTCAGGGTTATGTTATGAAAGTTCATGGATACTTTCTGATTCAGAATCTGTGCCTGACAGAATTGAAGAGAAAATAAAAGACATAGTACAACCAGATGAAGTTTTTTAATATGCTTCATTACGATATGTTTTTAAGAATGCTTTAGATGGTATTCAGCGTGTGAAGTTTATAATCAGTATAACAGATTAACAGAAGGTTCCTGTAAGAAGATTTTAACAATTGTTACCCATTTTTTAATGCATTAGAAGTTATCTGACTGATATAAATTACGCTTTCAATAATTAGACAACCAACAGGCCGGATACCCCTACGGAGCAAGGGACAATTTATTTTTGACCGGATAAATAATAGAGAATTTTGACCCGGGTATAGTAAATTATACGCAAAAGCTGTTATATTTATTTATACCTTTTTATTTCATCAGCGTATAAGTAAAAAGCTATAGAGATTTAATACGAATAGAATTGTCTGAATTTTTCCCACAGGTTATTTCATGTTTGTATTAATAGACCAGTAATTTTTAACAATAAGTATTAACCGTAATCTGTCGTACTATGAAACACTTAATGAGTATTATTTGTATAGTGTCGCCTGTATTGCTGTTTGCACAGGGGTTTCAGGTAAACCTTCAGGGGCAGAAACAGCAGGCCATGGGTGGTGCAGGAGCAGGAACAAATCTGGATGCTGCTGCCGTATTCTTTAATCCCGGCGGTATATCACACCTGGAGCAGAACAGTGTAAGTGCCGGTGTAAGCTTAACGGCCGAAAGCACGACTTTCCAGGACAACAACAGCCAGCAGCAGTATCACACCAAATCACCGGTAAGCGCGCCATTTACAGCGTATGGTGTATGGGGCCCCGCAGAAAGTAAGTTTAAATTCGGGATGGGTATCTATACACCATTCGGAAGTACGATCAAATACGAAGATGGCTGGTCCGGCAGATTCGCTTTGACACAAATGAAATTAATGTCTGTATTTTTTCAACCAACGGTAAGCTATAAAATCAACGACAAACTCGGTGTAGGTGCCGGTTTTGTGTATGGTTACGGAAACATTGACCTGAGCAAAGACCTGCCTATAACCAATTCCAACGGAGATTATGCAAGCGCCAATCTGAAAGGTACAGCCGGTGGCATGGGCTATAACCTGGGTATCTTATATAAACCCGTTGAAAGACTTTCCATCGGTTTATCATACCGTTCGCAGGTAAACATGAAGGTAAATAAAGGTACGGCAACATTTAATGTACCGCCATCGCTGGCCAGCAGCTTTCCTTCCGGCAGCTTCTCTTCTTCACTGCCATTGCCGCAGGTAATTACGTTAGGTTTTGGCTATTCCGTATCAGAAAGATTATTGCTTGCCTTTGATGTGAACTACATTGGATGGAGCAGCTATAAAACACTTTCTTTTGATTACGAACAGAACACCTCTTCTTTAAAGGATACGGAATCCCCACGGAATTATAAAGACAGCTATGCCTTACGTTTGGGCGCGCAATATAAAGTAAGTGATAAATTCATGGCACGCTTAGGTACCAACTATGAAAAGTCGCCCATTAAAGATGGCTATGTAACACCGGAAGTTCCCGATGCGGACCGCCTGAACTTTACAGGCGGTATAGGCTATAAGCCCTGCGAAAAATTGGTAATTGATGCTTCTTTCAGCTACATCAATTTTATGAAAAGAACCGATACAAATACAGAAACCAATTTGAGCGGTACCTATAAAACGCGCATCCTTGTTCCGGGTATTTCATTAACCTATAACTTCAACTAGCCATGAAAAGATATCAAAAAAGTCTCTATATATTGGCAATGTGCGGAAGCATGGTTGCCTGTAAACCACATATCGAAGAGCCATCCATTGATAAAGGAAGCCTCGATGTTTCAAAATATGTTGCCATAGGAAATTCAATTACATCCGGATATGCGGATAATGCATTGTATTATGACGGACAAAAAGTTTCGTATGCCAATCTGATTTCGCAGCAGTTTGCTAAAATTGGTGGTGGCGAATTTAAACAACCGCTGGTAGACCAGAATTCTGTTGGGATTGGCGCCTCGGGTGGCGCGCGGCTGATTTTAGCACCGCATACCGATTGTTTGGGTGCAACATCACTTGCTCCGGTACCGGCCGCTCCGGTTGGTGATCTGACCATCTTCGGGTCGAATATTTATGCTGCACAAGGTCCATTCAACAACATGGGTGTACCAGGTGCCAAATCAATCACTACGATATATCCGGGTTATGGCAATCCGGCAAACGGACCTGGTAACTACAATCCATTCTTTACCCGTATGGCATCAAATCCTGCAAGCACATCCATGCTTGCCGATGCAATGGCTCAGCAACCAACGTTCTTTACATTATTTATCGGAAGTAATGATGTGTTGCTGTACGCACTTTCCGGAGCAACTACAGATGCAATTACACCTTCTGCCGGTGCCCCGGGCGTAGGGTTTGATGCAAGTATGGATCTGATTGTAAGCACGCTTATTTCAGGCGGAGCAAAAGGTGCAATTGCCAATGTGCCGGATATTACTTCGATTCCTTATTTCACTACGGTACCTTATAATGGTTTAGTATTAACCAGTCAGATACAGGTCGATGGTTTGAATGCAGCCTATGCTCCGCTGGGTATTACGTTCCACTTAGGACAAAATGCTTTTATTATTGAAGATGCAGCAGCACCCGGAGGCAAAAGACAGATCACTTCTTCTGAATATGTGTTATTATCAGTTCCACAGGATTCACTGAAATGTAAACAATGGGGATCTGTGAAAGCCATACCAGATGCATTTGTACTGACTGCATCGGAAATCAGTGATATCCGTACGGCGGTTACAAATTACAATACCAAAATAAAAAGTCTGGCAACGGCAAACGGACTGGCATTTGTTGATGTAAATAAATTCCTGACGATGACAGAAACCGGCGTTACATATAATGGCATCAACCTGAGCACAACCTTTGTGAGTGGCGGAGCCTTTTCACTGGACGGTGTACATTTAACACCAATAGGAAATGCCATGCTGGCGAATGAATTCATTAAAGCAATCAACAGCACGTATGGTTCAACACTGCCATTGGTAGATGCTACAAAATATCCGGGAGTGAAATTCCCATAACGGACGAATAACATTTACTTTTTAAAAATAGGAGTGGTGCCCGTAAGGGCCACTCCTATTTTTATGCCTATTCTTGAAATACCAAATTCCAAAAAACAAATTCCAAACAGCTCAGGATATCCGTCTCAGTTGTGTAAATGTTTTACTGTCAAAAGACCGTCACGTTCATGTGACGGTCCTCCGCGGCGGATAGCAGAGCAGCACTTATTGAAAGAACGATTCAGCTTTCATTGCCGTTGTGCTTTAGCCAACGACCTTAATTGGGTAAATAGTTTTATCCAGGAAAAATATCGTCAATGATTTAAAGCATCAACTCCTTTACATTTTTTGGAATTTGTTTTTTGGTTCGCCGCGGCGAATGGAATTTAAACCTGAGTCCTTTGCGAAAATCTTTGCGTTCCTTGGGGTTAAACACTAGCATAATGGAAAATTATTTACGAAATTAATATAGAGTGAATCAATAATAATTATGCTGTTAAAATTTGATCCGTATGGGATTTATTGTCCGCAGGCCGATGTATACATTGATCCCTGGCGGCCGGTAAAGTATGCGATTATTACACATGCACACTCTGATCATGCCCGGTGGGGGAATGAAAACTACCTGGCGCATCATCTAAGCATTCCGGTTTTAAAATTCCGTTTAGGCGAAAATATAAAGGTCCGTGGTGTGGAATATGGAGAGGAAATTGTAATGAATGGCGTACGGATCAGCCTGCATCCTGCCGGCCATATTCCCGGCTCTGCACAGGTGCGGCTTGAATATAAAGGAGAGATCTGGGTTGCATCCGGCGATTATAAATTACAGCAGGATCAGGTATCTACACCGTTTGAACCTATACGCTGCCAGCATTTTGTAACGGAGTCAACCTTTGGATTGCCGGTGTATCGTTTTCCTGAAGCGAGGCAAACACATGCAGACATAAACAGCTGGTGGCAGAAAAATAAAGAGGAAGGAAGAGCCAGTGTGATTGTGGGCTACGCACTGGGTAAAGCCCAGCGCATCATTAAACACCTGAATCCGGCAATTGGAAAGATCTATACGCATGGTGCCGTAGATAATTTAAACCGGGTGTTAAGCAGCAGCGGCCTGGAACTTCCGCCAACATTACGCGTGGAAGGTGAAACAACCAAAAATAGTTTCAAAGGAAATATTATCGTGGCACCACCGTCAGCGATCGGTACGCCCTGGCTTAAGCGCTTTGACCCTTTCTCCGTAGCCATCTGCAGCGGTTGGATGCAGCTGCGTGGCACGCGCCGTCGCAAAAGTGCAGACAGAGGCTTTGTATTATCCGATCACGCGGATTGGGATGGCCTGAATACAGCCGTGCAGGAAACCGGAGCCGAAAATATTTATGTGACTCATGGCTATAAATCGGTGTTCGCAAAATGGCTGCGCGAAGAAATGCACCTGAATGCCGTTGAAGTAGATACCTTATATGAAGGGGAATCCTTGAATGAAGGCGAAGTAAAAGAGAACAACAACGAAACGGACACGGAGTATGAAGAAGTTCTCTGAGCTCTTTACAGAACTGGATCAGACTACGAAGACCAATGCGAAGATTGATGCGCTGGCCAATTACTTTGCTGTGTCTGACGCTGCCGATGCCTTGTGGGCCGTAGCATTACTTACGGGTAAAAAACCGAAGCGTACGGTAAAAACTTCCGAGTTGAAAACCTGGTCGATGGAACTGTCGGGTATACATGAATGGCTGTTTGAAGAATCATATCATGTAGTGGGCGATCTTGCAGAAACCATAACACTGCTGCTGCCCGCATCGGAAACACAAACCGATTATTCATTAAGCGGCATGATGGCGCTGCTGAAAACGCTGGATACTAAAACGGAAGAACAGCGCAAACATATTATCCAGGAAATCTGGATGCAGCTAAGTACTACTGAACGGTTTGTATTTAACAAACTCATCACCGGAAGTTTTCGTGTGGGTGTTTCGCAGCAACTGGTAATTAAAGCGCTGGCAAAAAATTACAAACTGGTAGAAAGCAATGTGGCGCATCGGCTGATGGGTAACTGGGTGCCCGAGATTTCAACCTTGGAAAATCTTTTATTTACTACTGATACAGAAGAAGACCTGTCGAAACCATATCCTTTCTACCTGGCTTACCAGCTGGATGTGCCGCTGGAAACGCTTGGCAATATTGATGACTGGCAGATCGAATATAAATACGACGGAATCCGTGGACAGATCATTGTACGCCGCGGGGAATTGTTTGTATGGTCGCGCGGGGAAGAACTCATGACAGATAAATTTCCGGAGTTCGAAATCTTAAAAGAAGCCTTACCCGATGGCACGGTGATCGATGGGGAGATCCTGCCTTTCAACGGCGATGAACCCATGCCGTTTCATGTGATGCAGACACGCATTGGCCGGAAAAATCTTTCGAAAAAAAGTCTTGCTGATGCACCGCTGGCCATGATGTGCTATGATCTGCTGGAATACAAAGGCAACGATGTACGTCCGCAGCCGATAAGCGAACGCAGAGCCTTGCTTGAAAAATTGATCGAAGAAATTCGCATAAAAAATCCGGCAGCCGCAGTTGTATTAAAATTGTCGCCGGTATTTGTTTGTAATACATCGGAAGAAATGACTGCCTTACGCGAAGCTTCGCGCGAGCGCATGTGCGAGGGTTTGATGCTGAAACACAAAGATAGTTTGTATGAAGCGGGCAGGAGAAGAGGCAAGTGGTGGAAATGGAAAATTGATCCGCTGACGATAGATGGTGTGTTGTTGTATGCGCAGCGCGGCCATGGACGGAGGGCAGATCTCTATACCGACTATACCTTTGCCGTGTGGAGCGGCGATGAATTGGTTCCGTTTACTAAAGCCTATTCAGGCTTAACCGACAAAGAATTGGTTGAAGTAGACAATTGGATCAAGAAAAACACCAAGGAGAAATTTGGCCCGGTGCGCAGTGTTACACCCGAACTTGTTTTTGAAATTGCCTTTGAAGGCATCAACCCATCACCGAGACATAAGTCCGGTGTGGCGCTGCGCTTCCCGCGAATCCTGCGCTGGCGCAAAGATAAGTCGATCAAAGACGCCAATCACAAAGAAGACCTGCTGGATCTGATTCAGCAATTATCCAAACCGGCATGACAGAAAAGGACGTACTTGCCTGGTTTAAAAATCAACACTGGAAAGCACACGTCTTTCAGCAGGAAACATGGAAAGCAATGCTGGACGGCTATTCCGGACTGGTGAACGCGCCGACGGGAAGCGGCAAGACTTATTCGGTTTGGTTTGGAATTCTGCTGGAGTATCTAAAAAAATATCCTGACTATAAAACAAAAAAGAAACCTGGCTTGCAGGCCCTCTGGATCACGCCTATCCGTGCCCTGGCCAAAGAGATTGAATATGCAACATCCCGCTCCTGCAAAGATTTAGATATTCCTTTTGAAGTTGCCATCCGCAGTGGCGATACAACGACTTCACAAAAAGCAAAGCAGAAAAAAAACATGCCGCAGCTGCTTGTAACCACACCAGAAAGTTTACACCTGTTGCTGTCGCAAAAAGGTTATGCAGATGTGTTTAAAGATCTGTCGACTGTAGTAGTTGATGAATGGCATGAGCTCATAGGTTCCAAGCGTGGTGTGCAGATGGAGCTGGCACTCTCCAGGTTGAAAGGCTTGAATCCGGAATTGAAAATCTGGGGAATCTCTGCAACCATCGGCAACCTGGAAGAAGCCAAAGATGTGCTGTTGGGCAATTACGGTAACCCAACAAAGATGATTCGTGCAGAGCTACCGAAGCGTGTAGAGATCGAAACCATCTTTCCCGACAAAGTAGAAAACTTTCCCTGGTCGGGTTTTGTAGGCACCAAGCTATTACCGAAAGTTGTACCGATCATTCATGCCAGTAATTCCGTTTTAATTTTTACCAATACCCGTTCGCAATCCGAGATCTGGTACCGGCAGTTGCTGGAAGCAGAGCCTGGCTTCGCGGGAATAATTGCCCTCCATCATGGTTCATTGGATCAGAAGACACGCACCTGGGTAGAAGATAATCTGCATGCGGGAAAATTAAAAGCCGTGATCTGCACCTCGAGTTTAGATTTAGGAGTAGACTTCAGCGCAGTGGACACAGTTGTGCAGGTTGGCAGTCCGAAAGGCGTTGCGCGCTTTATGCAGCGTGCCGGGCGCAGCGGCCATAGTCCGGGTGCGCTGAGCAAAATTTATTTTGTACCGACAAATTCCTTGGAAATCATTGAAGGCGCTGCTATGCGTGAGTCAATCAAACGCGGTATAGTAGAGAGCCGCATTCCATACATCAGGAGTTTTGATGTGTTGGTTCAATACCTCGTCACACTTGCTGTTGCTGATGGGTTCAAACCGGAAATTATTTATGCCGAAATTAAAAAAACATTTTGCTACGCCAGCGTCACACCTGAAGAGTTTGCCTGGGCCTTGCAGTTCATTACCAATGGCGGCAATTCACTGGATGCCTATGATGAATTTCATAAAGTGATTATTGAAGACGGAGTCTATAAGGTTACCAGCCGCACGATTGCTTCGCGGCACCGTTTGTCAATGGGTACCATTGTGAGTTACTCGGCCATGCAGGTGAAATATCTGAGCGGGAAACGCCTGGGAAGTATTGAAGAAAATTTTATTTCCAAACTCAAACCCGGAGATGTATTCTGGTTTTCAGGAAATAATCTGGAGATTGTTCATATTCACCATATGGATGTATTGGTGCGGAAAAGCAAGGCAAAGAAAGGATTGATCCCGAGCTGGCAGGGCGGCAGGATGCCCTTGTCGTCGCAGCTGGCAGAGATGATCCGCTATAAGATCGACCACTTTTTTGATGCAGGAACGATTGAAGAAGAAGAATTAAAAAAACTGCGGGAGTTGTTTGATCTGCAGGCCAAACGCTCGCATCTGCCGACCAACAATGAATTCCTGATTGAATATGTACAGAGCCGTGAAGGTTATCATGTATTCATGTATCCCTTTGAGGGAAGATTTGTGCACGAAGGTATGGCGGCTATTGTTGCGCGGAAAATTTCCGAGATTCAGCCTATTACGTTTTCTGTTGCGATGAATGATTATGGGTTTGAATTACTTTCGGATCAGGAGATTCCGATTGAAGAAGCACTGGAGTCGGATTTATTCGGAATTGAAAATCTTGAAAAGGAAATTCAACTCAGTGTGAATGCAACCGAAATGGCACGCCGTCGTTTCCGGGAAATTGCATCCATTGCCGGGCTGGTGTTTCAGGGCTTTCCCGGAAAATCTGCCAAGACAAGACATTTGCAGGCCAACGCAGAATTATTTTTCAAAGTGTTTGAACAATACGATAGCAGTAATTTGTTATTGCGGCAGGCTTATGATGAAGTGCTGGATTTTCAGCTGGAAATTCAACGTATGCGCAAGGCCTACAATCGCATCAATGCACAGAAACTTGTGCTGGTGCGGCCGGATAAACCTACACCTTTTGCATATCCGATCATGGTAGACCGGATGCGGGGCAAGTTCAGCAATGAAAAGCTGGAGGATCGTTTATTTAAAATGAAAACACAACTGGAGAAAGAATAATGAGCGGACAGCTGTTGACGATTCATGAACAGATATTTGAACTGCTGCCGCAAAAAGCCATGTATTGGCGGGATGCGCAGACGCTGATCATTTCAGATCTGCATTTAGGCAAGGCTTCGCACTTCCGCAAAAACGGCATGGCCATTCCGATGGACTCGGCTATGGAAGATCTGCAGCAGCTGGATTTTTTGCTGAACACATATTCACCTAAACGATTATTGATTTTAGGCGACCTGTTTCACAGCGAGTACAACCAGGAGTGGGAATTGTTTGGCGCACTGCGCAGAAAATATGCAAGCATTGTTTTTCAGCTGGTGCGCGGTAATCACGATATTTTAAAAGATCATCACTATGAGAAGTATGATATTGAAATGCATGCAAACACGCTGCATGAACATGATTTTATTTTTTCCCATGATAAAGTAGCTGTAAAAGAAAAACAGTTTTGTATAACCGGACATATTCATCCGGGTTTTGTATTAAGCGGCAAGGGTAGGCAAAGTATTACATTGCCGTGTTTTTATAAAAAGAAAAATACGCTGGTCATGCCGGCCTTTGGTTGGCTAACGGGTTTGGCTCACATGCCCTATGATAAAACTGCAGAAGTGTTTGTACTGACCGAAGAAGCGGTACATAGGATTTGATGCGGAATTTTATTTATATTTTGCGTCGATATCTGATTAAAATATTTGTAAACAGAACTTGCTGTATATGATCAGAAATAAATATTTAAATAATAAAATTGAAACGTTACAATTTGGTTTTTCGAATAAAAGCAATCATCTTTAAACACTAGCTATTTTTATACATCCTTTTAAATGATCAATAAAAATTTTTAGTATTAACTTTCAAAAATCAAAAATCATGGCAAAGTCAATAACTAAATACTCAATTTTTCTTGGTTCTCCTTCAGATTTGAAAGAGGAAAGGTCGGCGATTGAAGAAGTTATTAAAGAACTTAATTTAACTTACGGTTCACGACTTAATTTGATTATTGAATTACTAAAATGGGAAACACATTCTGCCCCTGGAATATCTACTTCTGCCCCTCAAGGATTAATTAACGAGGATATTGGAGATGAATACGATATTTTTTTAGGAATAATATGGAAAAGATTTGGCACCCCAACATCAAATGCTGGATCAGGTACAGAAGAAGAATTTAATAAAGCATTACATTTATTTTCTTCAAATAAGAACATACAAATTTTATTTTATTTTAAAAATTCCCCCGTCCTTTTGAAGGAAGTTAATTGGCTAGAACTTTCTAAAATTGAAAATTTTAAAAAAGCACTACCACCAAATTTATTATATTGGGATTTTGATACATGTGAAGAGTTAAAAAATTTTTTAAGACTTCATATACCAATGAGAATCGACACTTTAATAAAAAATTCATCTCAACGTCTTATTACAAATAATCAGGAAATTGGAAATGCTGATTCATTTAATGAAACAGAACACTATGGGTTGATGGATTATAATGAAATGTTTGAAAGTCTTATCAATGATACACTTATTTCGTTAACTGCAATAAATGAATCTACAACAATAGTTGGAGAAGAGATGACTAAAAAGGCAGAAGAAATCTCTAGAATTACCCAGCAAAAATCTCCTAATAAAATTGTTCTAACAGAAATTTTTAAAAGAGTCGCTAAATTAATGAATGATTATTCTAATAGATTAGCCATTGAAAATCCTATTTTTTATCACAGCTTCGAAGAAGCAATTAAAGCAGGGAGTAATTTAATTAATCTTTCGGAAGATTTTGCTAGTG
This sequence comes from Cytophaga sp., assembly GCF_051961495.1. Classification (NCBI taxonomy): domain Bacteria; kingdom Pseudomonadati; phylum Bacteroidota; class Cytophagia; order Cytophagales; family Cytophagaceae; genus Cytophaga; species Cytophaga sp. The sequence continues at coordinate 19,429 of NZ_JBQCDF010000224.1, forward strand.
AAAAAACAATTACAGATTTATTAGAATCAAAGGAGGCTATTCTAAATTTTAGAAAGATACTTCCTGAAGTTATTGTCAGCATGCATTCACTTTATAAAAGTATAGAAGATTTGCCTAGGATTCAAAAAGACATAAACATTGCTAAAAGTCAACTGTTAATACAATTGGAGGGTTTAATTGAAAAATTAAATAAGTCTCAAAGTTTAACAGAAGAATTTTCAAATGCGATTGGAGCCAAAATTGACAAATTGAAATTGATGAGCACTAACAGCAATATTTAAGATGATTAGGATCAATAAATTTGGAGCAGCATTTCCAGATAGATTTACTAAATCGCTTTGGGAGTTTTACGGTGAACTACAAACAAACGAGCTATTTCTTGTTTATATGTTAAAGTCACAAGATTTTGTTGATGAAAAGCAAGAAAAGGCAGTTTTAGAATTTAAAGAACTTTGGAAAGATGAGTCAAACGAGCTATCCAAAAAAATGGTTCATTATTTTGATACTCATCCAGAAGTCTTAGAAACAGTTTTTGATATAAGGCAATATGAACATTATTATGGTCAGATGGCATTTGCTAGGGTAATTGATAATGTGATAACTTATTTTAAAGATATATTAGCAGAAGTTATTATTAAAAGACCCCAAATACTAAAATCAAAAGAATCTGAACGTCTAGATTTTATATTAGATTTTGATACTATAGAAGATTTAAGGAATGCACTTGTTGAAAAGAAGGTATCAGAGTTGTTTTACAAAGGAATTGATGACATTGAAAAATATTTTATTGACAGGTTAGGCATTAGTTTATTTAATGATAAAGAAGATAAAATTGAGTTTAATAGATTAATAAAACAGAGAAATTTAATAGTTCATAATAGAGGAAGAATAACAAAAGAATTTATAAAAGAATTTCCACATTTAGAAAACTTAAATGAAGGTTATTATTTTTCATTTACTTTTGAAGATATTTCAGAAGCTAATATTGAATTGGGAAACTTTATTTGTCATTTAGATGAAGAAATTGCATTAAAGTTCGGGTTAGATAGATTTGAAAGTGAATTCTGATGTAATAACAATATTTTATTAACCAAAACTTTTATTCCTTTCGACCAGTTCCATATAGAAATTAAATACTTCCTCTTTCCATTCTTCGCTATTGGTTGGTTTAGATTTTTCACATGCCTGATTCAATTTTTCATCATACCACAGATATAATTCATCAGGTCTTGGATCAAACCAATCAGACTTAATATCAACACACTTAAATCGGCTCCGGCAATGGCGGTATCAAATCCTGCTTGTTCTAATCGGTTCAGGAGCTGCCTGTTTTTTATTTCTTCACCGATCAAGAATAGAGTCATTTCTGTTGCAGGAGGCAATTTTATTAGTTGTAAATGTTTTGGAATTTCGATTTTCATAGCTGTAAATAGCTGTGTTCGTTATTGCGAACACTAAGTAAAACAATTTTTTTGATATTCGGTATAATGAACACGAAAGAAGAAAAATATTTACGCTTTTTAGGGCAAAAAATTCAGAAATTAAGAGAAGAAAAAGAAATGGATCAGAAAGCATTTGCCTTTGAATGTGAAATTGGTAGAACACAATTGCACATGATCGAAAACGGCAAAACAAATCCAAGACTGCTTACTTTAATTAAAATTGCCGGAGGATTAGAAATTTCCGTCCATGAATTATTAAAAATATAATCATGACAGATTATTATAGAATATTAGGATTAGAACACACAGCGTCGGCGCAGGATATTAAAAAGGCATATCGGAAACTATCGCTTAAGTTTCATCCTGACAAAAATGGAGGCGATGAATTTTTTGAAAATATGTTTAAACAGATCAATGAAGCATATGAAATTTTAAGTAATCCATCTAAAAAGGCAACATATGATCGAAATTTCGGAAAAAGTAAACAGTACTCTCAATCATATTCAAACAACTATCAAAAGCATAAAGATCCTGATCCGTCAATAGTATTTTTTCTTTCAGATAAATCATCTTTTTATACAGGTGATACAATAACGTTCGAATGGAAAACGCTTTATGCAGACAAAGTAATGATCCAGCCCTTTGGTGTTATGTTATCGGAAGGTTCTAAATCATTTCGTTTAACAAATTTTAATAAAGAATATTTAACAGTTATTATCGAAGCTACTAATTACAAGCTGAACAAAACAGTTTACCAAACAATTCGAATAACTAATAATTCCTTTTCAACAGAATCATTCAAATCTGAAAGTAATACAACTGAAAATAATTCAAAAGAACATTTCCATCCAAAGCCTTCAGATAATTTTTTTTCAATAAAAGGAAGATTAAGACGAAAAGATTATATAAAAAGATTTCTTCTACTATTATTTATTCCAATTGTATTGAATGCTTTTGTTGGCGAAAGTGGGAAGCATTCTGATACATTTTTAATGGTAATTATAGTTTTTTTTATCGGCCTTTCAGTACTGATACAATCTATAAAGAGATTACATGATGTCAATTTAGGTGGAATATTTTGCGTTCTTTTGATAATGCCTATTGTTAATACATTATTTATTATTTATTTGTTTTTTGCCCCTGGTACTCGAGGAACAAACAAATATGGGCTTAATCCGAAGGAATAAATGACTTTTATTTTTTAATAATTAATAATAAGCAATAGTATGACACTCAACGAGCTACAAAAACAAGCAAAGACATTCGAAAAAAACTACAGAACCTTAAAAGAAAAAATCGAAAGTGAAGTAGTTGAATGGAAATGGAGCAAAAAACAATTTTTCACAGCCGAACCATTTTATTATGAAAAAAACCGTTACGGCGCACCGGCAAAAATATTAAAGACAGCACCCAAAGATCCTTCCGGTAATGTGGAATGCGGCTTCAATGTTGCCGGAGAAGTGGTGATGGAAAAGGAGATCCAGAAATTTTCCGACCATGGTTGGGATCGTTTTTTTATCCGTGAAGAAAACCTGATCTGGGAACCTGGATTTTCCAAGAAAGGTGAGATCGCATACCTGCGCCGGTTTGTAATTGAAAATGGACTCACAAAACAATGCGATCACCTGCACCTTATGGGTAGTAAGCAACACCGTACAGAAGTATTCAATTACAACAGTTCAAACCAGCTGACTTCATCCGTGATGCATAATGTGTATTATGACCGGCCTAATATGAGCAGCCTTTATCAATACAGATACGAATACAATGATGCCGGAAATTTAAAAAATCTGATTGTTGATATTGATCATACGTATGATCCGAAAGCGGTCCGTAATTTTTTTATTTACAAAGCGAAGTAAACGAAATAAAGTATACGCAGACAACCATAAATTTAACAGGTTTATTAAACACAGTGAAAAAAGAACCGCAACAATGATACACCCTCAGAACGCCAGACGAATTCAGGGAATGATCAGCATTGCAGCGTCTATAGGTTTCGGACTTTACTTTGCCATTGAACTGCTTAACAATCCGGTTTCATTTTCACAATTCGATTCCGGAATGATGACAAACACAGCACTGATTTTGTTAGATGTGGCGATTGCCGTTTATACGGACAAAAAGAAATTCGCAGCGACCGGGCAGCTCAACAGTTTTATCTCAACAGCTATTTGTCTGGCAGTAGTATTGGTTAATGTCGGGTTATATTTTTATCTCGTAGGGTAGAGGGTCGTCTCGGCGAGATACGAATCCTCCAAGGTTTTCAAAACCCCGGAGGTGGTGAAGATTCAATGTGTTTTGTAAAAATTATATATTACAATCAAAACTCTCCAAGGGTTTTAAACCCTTGGAGAGTACGTTCAATAAATTTTTTATAGATTATATTTTAACCAGCTATATTTTATTGTCATGCAACAATAAATACTAAAGCCCGGAGCAGTGTATCATATCTATACACATGTCAACGGATTTGAAAATTTCTTTAACAGAGAAGAGAATTATTTTTATTTTTTAAAAAAGTATACGGAATATATTCACCCAATTGCAGAAACATACGCTTATTGCTTAATGCCGAACCATTTTCACGTTATGATTCGAATAAGGACTCAGAAAGATGTGCTGGAATTTTTAAGGATGAAAGAATTAAATAAGTTGAAAGAGACAAGCGGAATTGTTGATACAAGCACTCTCCAAGGGTTTAAATCCCTTGGAGAGTTCGCTTAACGTCGATAGATTGTTACTATAATCAATAAGAATTTTTATAACCTTACTGCAAATGCACCAATCTCCCGCCACCCTGCATTTGCAGCGTAACATCCGGATTCCCTTTGTAGAAAATCGTGCCGCTGCCGTAACTGATGCCACCAAGTTTCTGCGCAACATTCAACTGAATTTGTCCCATGGTGCTGCCATAGATCAGGCAGCTATCTGCTGCAAGGCCCAATCCATAAAAGGTTGGAAGATTTGTTGCTGATACGGTCAGGTAACTTGTGCGGCCCGACACCTGGCAGTCACCCAGGTTGTTCAGCGTTACGGAAAACTGTTCTGTCGTGAGCGAGTCCAGGTAAATTGTGCCAGACTGGTTGTAAATACCTAAACTTTTCATGGTAACAGCACCGGTATTTTTTACACCGCCAAACCCATTCATGCTAATCGACAAAGGATCCTTCACACTAAGCCGTACCGTGCCTCCGCCGTTAAGAATCAATGCGCCGCCTGAAGACATTACCTGCGGACCGCCTTTGGTGATGCGCACAACTTCATTGGAAGTACCTTGAACCAGATCAATAACAATATTGCCATTGGCAGAAATAGAAGAGATCTGCCCATAGTTAAATGGTCCATAATCATATTCAGGTTCTTCATTCGATTTTTTACAGGAAGCAAAAACAAAAAGGGAAACAATCAGAATGGCAGAAAAAGGTTTCATACATAGAGATTTATTGATGTTTATGCATACGCTGGTTGCTTTGTAAAGTTTTTAAAAATCAATTAAATGAATTAATGGCATACATCAATTTGTACGTATATTATTAATTATATTTAACACGCAGAAAAATTTTTATAGAACCTTCTTCCAAACAGCATGAAGAAAAACATTCTTATCGGATTTATTTTTTTATTGCAGATTAGCAAAATACATGCGCAGATTGATCTTGAAGCGGGATTAGTAGGCGATTACGCATTTGCCGGCAATGCACAGGATGCAAGTATGAATGGCAATAATGCTACAGTAAATGATTCTTCACCAGCAACCGGCAGGGGTGGATGTACTGCAAATGCGTATAGTTTTGACGGCATACATAATCATATATCATTTTCGGGTGCCGGTCTTGACAATAAAAACTATTCGTATTCAGTATGGGTAAATATTAGCAGACTCCCATCTCTGGGCAATGCTATGGGGATTATGTCTATTGGAAATGCCGGCGCAGATCAGACAATTTCATTAACAAACAATTATACCGGAGGATCCTCAGGTTTTGGCTTCATCAGTTATTTTGCCTCTGCTACACAACCGGATTCATATTCAACAGGAAGATTGCCGGCCACAAACACCTGGTATCATCTTGTTGCTGTGCGCGACAATACTACACTAAAACTTTATATCAATGGTACACTCGCGGGAAAAACCTTGGCAAGTTCAGCCCAGCCATATTATGAGGCACCTGTTTTAGGCACGTTTGGAGCAAGAAATAACAACATCCAGAATTTTAAAGGACGTATTGATGATGTGCGAATTTACAATCGCGCAATCAATAGTTGTGAAGTTAAGGCATTGTACGAACTTACCACTTGTGGTATGCAGACTCGTACAACAATATCTTCAGATGGCTTATTACTAAACTATTATTTTAATGCAAATGCAAAAGATGTAAGCGGAAATAATAATAATGGAACAGTAAATAACGATGCAACCCTTGCCGCCAATCGTTTTGGCAATCCCCATGCAGCATATAGCTTTGATGGCATAGATGATAATATTTCATTCTCCGTAACAGGACTTGGCATAGATGTTTATTCGTATTCTGTGTGGGTGAATATTAAAGCACTACCATCTCCCGGTAATGCAATGGCAATTATGTCGATCGGCAATGCCGATTCAGATCAGACCATTTCAATAACAAATAATTACGACGGAACATCTACAGGTTTTGATTTCAGTAGTTATTCCAATGCCCAATCGAATGAAGTTAAAACAGGAACACTTCCAGCGGCTGCCACTTGGTATCATCTTGTTGCTATCCGCGACAATTCAACTTTGAAACTTTATATTAATGGCGCATTTGCCGGTCAAAAAACTATAAGGGAAAAAGTTCCTTCCAATCCAACAGCTGCTTCAGGAGTACTTGGTGCAGGAAATAAAAATATTCAGAATTTTAACGGACGTATCGACGATGTGAAAATTTATAACCGTGCCATCAGTGAATGCGAAGTGCAGGAATTGTATGCTGAACCAGAACCGACGTTGCCATCGGGGACGCCTCCGCCAATTCTTACCATTGATCCAACTGTCATTGATCTAACACCCGACAATGAATAGTTTGTTAGGTAAATGGATTGGGGAAATAATTTTCTTACAAAACAAAAAAAAGGAGAAGGCTTATTAACCTTCTCCTTTTTTCATTTTTATTTAATCATTACATGCTTAAGAAGCAGGCTGCGCTTTCTCTGTTTTTGGCTGATCTTCTTTACCATTTCCGTTCGTTACCCATAAATACAATGATGGAAGAATAATAGGCGCAAAAATCAATGTGCAGGTAAGCCCACCGATAATTACCGTTGATAAAGGCCGTTGTACGTCAGAACCAATGCCTGAAGAAGAGTAGGCAGGGATCAAACCTATGATGGCAACAATGAGAATTGCGAGCAATGCACTCAGCTGTTGCGCAGAACCTTCGAGCACTTTATTTTTCTGGTCGCCGGTTTTACCTTCGGTATATTTATTTAATGCAGATATTAATATTACACCCGTCATTACTGAAATACCGAAGATGCTTACAAAACCGACACCTGCAGATACATTGAAATAATATCCACGCAACAGCAATCCGCAGATGCCTCCTGCTAGCGCGAATAGAATGCATGACATCGTTACCAGGGTATATTTGATGCTTTTAAAGAGTATATACAACAATATAAAAATCATTCCGATGGTGAGCGGAATGGTAATCAGCAGCTGCTTGCCGGCACGTTGCAGGTTTTCATATTGCCCGCCGAAAATAATTTCATAGCCTTTCGGAACCTGAATGTTCTTATGCACTTTCGCCTGCAGTTCTTTTACAAATCCGCCCTGGTCGCGGCCTTTCACATTGGTACGCACCGTAATCATACGCTTGTTGTTGTAACGGTAAATATTTGTCTGGCCCTGTACAAAAAGAATATCGGCCAGTTGATTTAACGGAATCAATGCACCATCAGCCGATTTGATCATTACATTGCTGATGGTAGCAATGGAATTTCTGTCTTCAGGCAAGTAGCGCACAACAATATCATAACGCTTTGCACCATCATACAATACTGATACGGATTTACCCGCAATGGCTGTTTCGATCAGCATTTCTATATCCGCGACATTAATACCGAAGCGGGCAGTCCGTTCGCGGTTGATGCGGATACAGAGCTGCTCCTGCGGGCCTTCCTGCTCAATGTTAACATTATCAGAACCGCGCGTCTGTTTTACTAATTTTAAAATGCTGTCGCTTTTAGAACGCATCAGTTCAAGGTCTTCACCAACAATGGAGATGGCTAAGTCAGCGGCGCTCCCGTTTACAATTTCCATTACCTGATCAATGATTGGCTGTCCGGAAGAGAAACGCACGGCCGGCAATTCCTGCTCCAGGTCATTTTTAATTCGTTGCAGTAATTCCGCTTTTGAAATGGTATCGGTCCATAAAGAATATTCTTTCAGGCCTACGAGTATTTCATTTCTGTTGGCCGGGAAAGGATCGGTACCGTCATCGTTGCGCCCTGTTTGTGTAATTACAAAGGATACGGGCGCATAGCCGGCAATGATCTTCCGGATCTTAGGCGCATAGGTTGCATTTTCCTGAATCGTAACACCCGAAGGAAAGTTTGCCCGAAAAAAAATAGAACCTTCATCGAGCGTTGGTAAAAATTCTGTACCTAATTTTATAATGCAGCCAATCATAATAAATACGACCAGCAAACCAATAAGTACTGTGCGTTTGTAATGTGTTAAGGTAATATCAAGAATTTTACGATAGCATTTCTGTAAAAACTCCAGCACAAAATTTTTATGTTCTTTAAGCGGAATATCGGGATTGGAAACAATTTTGTTGAATGCAAACGACAAAAGCACCGGAATAATTGTTAACGCAGCCAGCATGGAACCGATTACCGCGAACGCCAGTGTTAATGCCATCGGAGAAAAGAGCTTCCCTTCAACACGGGTCATCAGGAGAATAGGCATGTACGCTAAAATGATAATGGTAACAGAGAAAAATATTTCCCGTCCCACTTCATTGGCTGAATTAACAGAGAGCGCTACAATGCCTTGCCTTTTTTCTTCCGGACTGGCAGAGCGGTATTTTCGGAGAAGATGTTCAGCCATTACGCAGGCGCCGTCTACAATAATCCCAAAGTCGATGGCTCCTAGCGACAACAGGTTTGCAGGTATACCCGTTAATTTCATCAGGATAAATGCAAACAGCAATGCAAAGGGAATGGTAAGTGCAACTACTAAAGCGCTGCGGATATTACCAAGGAAGAAGACCAACAGAATGATAACTATGGAAACACCCATGAAGAGTGTATGCGAAACCGTTTCAAGCGAATGGTTGATCAGGAAGCCCCGGTCATAGAGCGGTCTTATCCTAACGTCTTCCGGCAATTCATTTTCTTCCAGGTCGGCAATTTTTTGTTTCATTAAAGCCAGTACCTCACTGGGGTTTTCCTTTCTTCTCAACAAAACAATACCTTCAACACCGCTATTGACATTAACATTCTCGTCATTCACGGTATAACCCAAAATACCACTTGGCGGCGGCGGTGTAATTTCTACGGATGCCACATCTTTAATAAACACGGGCACACCATTGGAAGAAAGCAGAATAATGTTGGCAATATCACTTTCAGATTTTACAGCACCAAGACCGCGGATCGCAAAGGCCTGTTCACCACGAAGTACAGTGTTTCCACCGGCATTCTGGTTATTCTGGTGAATGGCATCAATGATGTTCTGCATGGTGAGGTTGTATTTGCGCAGTTTATCTGCTGAAGCAATTACGTGGAATTGTTTCAGCGGTCCGCCGAATGTACTGATGTCGGCAATGCAGGGCACCTGTAACAAATATGGTTTGATCACCCAGTCCTGCAAATCTCTTAATTGTGTGGGCGTATAAGAAGAAGGGGCTTCTACAACGTAACGGAGAATCTCACCTACAGCTGTAGTCAGTGGTGCAAGCTCAGGGGTTGTAGCATCGGGTGGAAGATCAACACTTGCCATGCGTTCCATTACCTGCTGGCGCGCGAAGTAATCATCGGTACCATCTTTAAACGTCAGCTGCACAACACTTAAACCAAAGATGGTTCTGCTTCTGCGGTCCAGCACATTGGGTGTATTCTGTAATGCCCGTTCAATCGGAATGGTTACCTGTTGTTCAACTTCTTCAGCAGCACGGCCGGGATATTGTGTTACTACAATTACGTTGGTATCTGCAATATCCGGATAGGCTTCAATTTTAATATGAACCAGACACCAGTAGCCAATGGCCATCATTACAATGCTTGCCGCCACAACAAGCCAGCGGTTGTTGATCGAAAAAGTAATAATGTTTTTAATCATTTCTGTGAATTATTCTTCTGGTGAGAGAAGGAATGAAAGAGTATAAGACTTTGTTAAACAGGGATTATTGGCAGGTCTAATAACCAAAGCTCAGACCCTTCAACTGGATAATGCCTTTTGTAACAACCTGGTCGCCGACTTTAAGTCCATCGTAAATAATTACGCGGTCCTTAATCTGTGGCCCCACGAAAACCTCTACACGTTCATACAGCACAGGAGATTTTTTCAGGAAGACATAATTTTTTCCCTGCACAGTAATCAATGAACTGTTGCTCACACTAATATTATCCCCTTCGTTAACTTCAAAAAACACCATACCATACATGCCCAGCTTAAGCGTGCCTTCACTGTTATCAATATTGATGCGCACTTTGATCATGCGGGTTACGTTGTCGATGATATCGGCAATGCCGTCAATTTTTGCTCTGAATTTGGTGCCAGGCATAGATGTAAACTCGACGGAGCACACATCTCCTTTTTTGATTTTGCTCATCTGGCTTTCAGGTACCTCGCAGATTATATAGGCTGTACCGGCTTTTGATTTACGAAGCATGTCCGGCTGAAACCCGCCGCCGTTCAGATTAGACTCTGATTCAAGCAACGCAGCTTTTTCGTTTGCCAGGTTTGTTTCTTCCATGCTCAGGTTTGTTTGGGCTTCAAGTAAATCTTTCCCCGTAGACACACCATGGGCATTTAAATCCTTCACACGCTCCAGCTCTATTTTTTTCTGTACGATATTTACATTCTTGATCTGGTTGATGTTAATGATATGCTGAATCAAAGAAGTATAATTACCTGCCAGATCGGGGTCTTCAAATAAAATAATATTGCTGGAACCTTCCTGGTCTGAAGGAATTACTGTAGCAGCAATCTTTGCCGGAAAAGTAAGGGCTGCAATAATATTGGAGCGTTTCACTTCTTCCGTTAAAAAAGCATCCGAACTTTTTTCAGAAGTAAACTCAATTTTTTTGCCGTTATCAAACACGGTAGAGAATTTTTTCTCTCCCTGTTGAGTGTCTTCCTGTTTCTTTTTGCAGGATAAAAAGACCAATGAAAAAATAAGTGTAATTACGGTTATGTAGTTCATGCGATTATTGCGCGATTTGATTGATTAAACCTAATGAATATAATAGTTGTATATAGCTCTTTCTATAATCACTCAGCATATTGTTGTACTGTTGCTGTGTATCAAGCCAGCTACGCTGCGCTTCCAGCAAGTCAATAATATTTGTACCGCCTCTTAAATAATTATAACGGACATTGCCCAGCACTTTTTCTGACAACAGCATCATGGCATTGTATTTATCAAGATTCTGCTGGTACATGGAAAATGTTTCGTAAGCGGCACGCAATTCTGCCCGGATGAGAAAATTGATTGCGTGAATGTTACGTTCGGCCTGTTGTTTAAGCAAAAGCGATTTGCTGATTTCACCCTGGTTGCGTGAAAATACGGGCAATTCAATCGTACCGTAAAAGCCAAAATAAGGGATAGAATTTTGGGGGTTGTAAATGGCACCAAATTCTGCGGCCGGCCAGGCAAGTGATTTCTGTAGCTTGATATTGGATTCTGCTGAAACCAGAGCTGCCTGCTGAACCTGTATATCGGTTCTGTTAACAAGCGCCTGCTCAAGTAAGCTGTCATACCGGGTTGTATAGGAAATCAGCAGCGGATCATTCAATTCAACTTCAATGCTATCCTGTATGCCTATGGCCGCCTTAAGGGCAATGAGATCACTTCTGTATGTTTGTTTCATTGCCGTCAGTTGCAATGCATACTGGTCCGAAAGCAATTGTGTGCGCATCAGATCTGTTTCGCTGATGACCTGATTCCGGAATCGTATTTTATTCATTTCAACCAGCGAATCAATATTTGATTTTACTTCGGTAATCAATACCATCTGCTTTGTATCGACCCATACCTGCAGCCATTTACTGGCCACATCAAAAAACACATCACGCTCGGTATCGGCATATACGCGCTCTGCGAGTAATACATTATGCTGTGCAACATCAATTCTGTTGTAACGCTGGCCCGGTGCCTGGAACGTTTTTGTCAGCTGCCACCACACCTGTTGATTCCTGCCGCTGGTCCAGTCTGTATTGGCAGGATAGTACGATGGATTGGTCAGCAATAAAGTCTGGTTATTCAAACGCAGATTCGGTCTTAGCTTTGCAGTAATTACATCGGCTTCTGAAATATTCACAGACAGCTGCTGTGCCTGTAAGGCAACATTGTTTGCCTTTGCTGTCTGCAATGCTTTTTGTAATGAATAAGATGTCTGCGCGGATGTCTCTGATAGAATACACAAGAGACATACAATTACGGCATATACACTCCTTTTATTGGTCATTCGTGTTGTATATTAAAAAGCCTTTTAACTTAAGCCAAAGGTAAGAAACAAAACAAGAATATAGGCAGGAGAAAGTGGTAAAATGAAAAAATATTGTTGCCTTTATAATTGAAAGTCAACAGAATATAAACAGAATTGAATGTGATCTTGCCTGCTTTTCTGCGAACAGAAAACAGCCTCAGCATATAAATCATATGCTGAGGCTTCATTTAGGTTATTCCTCTATATTGGTACTGTTTTTAAAACCCTGGCTATCGCGCGTATTTTTTTGTACAGTAATAACTGCAAACAGTGACAGCAAAAAAGAGAATGCATAAAATCCCTTTTCACTCGGCAGCAGTTGCGCGTTCCACAAACCAATGGTGAGCAGCAGGATGGAGAGTAAACTGGAGAACCATGCCAGGCCGAAATAAATGTCCGTAACGGGCACACCTTCAATTCTGTCACGGACTGCTTTTTGAAGTGATACCACTGAAAACAGCCCGTACATAAGCACTGTAAAGTAATATCCCTTTTCATTCAACATCATATCTGATCGCCATAAGCCTATCAAATATCCGATCATTCCCGCTCCCAATGCAACCCAGGATGCACCGATAAAAGCACTTGATGGTTTCTGATTCATAATCTGTCTTGGTTTAAATTGTATACCCGAAAATAGACCACAGATGAAAAGTTAAAAAGCCGGTTTTAGAAAAATACAGACTATTATTTATTGATTAAATAGTTACTATTTAATCAAAAATAGCATTTTTGGTTATTATAACTGACTTTTAAAAATAGCCTTAACTTATTCTTTTAATAGAAACAGCCGGGCACTTTATGGTCATTTGTATAGATTTTGAACACAAAAGACCGAATGTGCACCTGCTGTTTAAAAGCAAATTGTTTCTGTTCGTTTAAATATGTAAATTTTTGCCAACAAACCTTAACTCAAAAATCATGTATCTTTTAGTTCTCCTTATACCCATTGCGCTGATTGTGTTCTGGCTGATCGGTATCTATAATTCATTAGTTGGTCTTCGCAACAGAAGAGAACAGGCATTCGCGGATATTGATGTGCAGCTCAGACAACGCAGTGATCTTGTTCCGCAGTTGGTTGAAACTGTAAAGGGTTATGCCGGACATGAAAGTAAAACACTTACTGATGTGATTGCAGCAAGAAACAGTGTTGTAACGGCAACATCCATTGAAGACAAAATAAAATCAGACAGCCAGCTAACCGCGGCCTTACAGGGCTTGCGTGTTACGGTTGAAGCATATCCGGATTTAAAAGCAAACCAGAATTTCCTGCAGCTGCAGCAGGAAATCAGTGACATAGAAAATAAACTGGCAGCAGCGCGCCGCTTCTTTAATGCAGCTACAAAAGAATACAACACCTCTGTTGAATCGTTTCCGAATAACATCATTGCAGGACGTTATAATTTTAAAAAGGAAGCCATGTATGAATTGAGTGCAGAGAAGAGACAGACAATGGAAGAACCGCCATCCTTTAAATTTTAATTCAACAACATCGACACGTGAAATACATCGGTATCCAGAAACAGATTCGGAGGAACAACAGAAAATCTGTTTTACTGCTGCTCTTATTTCCACTCATACTGGTTGTGTTGGGCGTGATCCTGACCGGCTCTGTTGAAGTAGCTTTCCTATTCATATGCCTGTCGGCTGTTTGGTTTGTGATTGCTTATTTTTTTCACAATAAAATGATCGAAAGCGCAACCGCTTCCGAAGCCATGTCGCGAAGGGAGAACCCGCGGGTATATAATTTACTGGAGAACATGTGCATTGCGCAAGGCATGCGCATGCCTAAACTGAATATCATCAACGACGACTCGCTGAATGCTTTTGCCAGCGGCATCAATCAGGACACATTTACCATCACGCTTTCAAAAGGAATTATTGAAAAGCTTAGTGATGAAGAACTGGAAGGCGTGATCGCGCATGAGCTTTCACATATTATAAACCGTGACGTACGTTTGCTGATCATTTCGATCATCTTCGTCGGCATCTTTTCCTTTATCGCCGAAATGACGATGCGGAACGTTAGTTTTTTTGGCAGAAGCAGAGATAGTGAGGGAAGAAACAACCTGCCGGTTATTTTAATTGCCATAATCACTTCTGTAGTTGCATTTTTCATGGCACGGCTGCTGCATTTCGCGATATCCCGCAAACGGGAATACCTTGCTGATGCCGGTGCGGCAGAGATCACAAAGAAACCTTATGCACTGGCATCCGCATTACGGAAAGTCTCCGCAGATCCATATATAGAGGCGGTTACCAGAAGGGACGTAGCACAACTGTTCATGCACAACCCGCAGTTTACAGAAAGAAATTTTTTCGGGAATCTGTTTTCTACCCATCCGCCGATAGAGAAAAGAATTGAATTGCTGGAGCAGTTTGTTTAAATCCATACAATAAAAATATCTTTCATACGACATAAACTTAACAGGCAAATTTTGTGTTGTTGCCTTTATAATTCATTCATTTTCTCGTTTAATATTTACTAATGGAAAAAAAGAAAAGCAAAGTCACTATCGGTCAGGTTTTTAAAACAATCATCTGGCCAAGAAGAAAACTCATTTTTATCGGTTTGATATTGATCATCATTAGCAGGCTCGCCAGCCTGGTATTACCCGCGGCTACAAAATATTTAGTTGATGATGTTGTAGACCATAAAGATTACGCAATGCTTCATACCATTCTCTGGGTTGTTGGTCTTTCGATCGCAGTCAATACGGCGTTATCATTTCTGCTTACCCAGCTGTTAAGCGTGGAAGCTCAATTGCTGATCTCAAAATTACGCGTGCAGGTGCAGCGTAAAATCCTGAGCCTGCCGATCAATTATTTCGATAACAATAAATCCGGCGCACTGGTATCGCGCATTATGACAGATGTTGAAGGGGTACGGAATTTAATAGGTACGGGACTGGTACAATTAATCGGCGGAACGATTACTTCGGTTGTCGCATTGGTGATGCTGATCAAAATCAGTCCGATGATGACCTTGTATGTATTGCTACCGATTGCATTGTTTGCGTTTATTGCCATGCGGGCATTCGCGCACATCCGACCGATCTTTAAGAACAGAGGCGTGATCAACGCGGAAGTAACAGGCCGCTTAACAGAAACATTAAATGGTGTACGCATTATTAAAGGCTTCAATGCGGAAGAACAGGAAAACAAAACATTTCAGACCGGCGTTGACCGCTTATTTGAAAATGTAAAACAAAGTTTAACAGCAACCTCACTGATCACCAGCGCTTCTTTGTTCCTGCTGGGCATGGCTACGCTCGGTATCATGGGTATCGGCGGCTATATGATGATTGATGAAGACATGACGAAGGGGGATTTCTTTTCATTTACCATGCTGCTTGGTTTTATGATTGCACCGATCGTGCAGATGAGCAGCATCGGCAGCCAGCTTACAGAGGCCTTCGCCGGACTGGATCGTACGGAAGAGATCATGAACATGGATCCGGAGGAGGATCGTGAAAAGAGAACAATTGTGCTGAAAGATATTAAAGGAGATATAAAGTTTGACCAGGTTTCATTCGCATACCTGGAAGGAAAAGAAGTATTGAACAATGTAAGCTTCGATGCGCCGGCCGGAACGGTTACGGCACTTGTCGGTACCTCGGGCTCCGGCAAATCAACTATTGCCGGCCTGGTAGCAACATTCCTGAATCCAGAAGCAGGTAAGATTACGATTGACGGCACCGACTTATCACGGGTAACGCTAAGCAGCTACCGTAAAAATTTAGGTGTGGTACTGCAGGATGATTTTCTGTTTGAAGGAACGATCCGTGAAAACATTTTATTTCCGCGTCCGGATGCAACCGAAGAGCAATTGCTGCACGCGGTAAAAGCAGGTTATGTAAACGAATTCACCGATCGATTTGAGCAAGGACTTGATACATTGATCGGTGAACGTGGCGTAAAACTTTCAGGCGGACAAAGACAGCGTATTGCCATTGCGCGTGCTATACTGGCCGATCCGAAAATTATTATTCTGGATGAAGCCACGTCGAACCTGGATACGCAGAGTGAGTCATTGATTCAACAGTCATTAGGTGAGTTGATGAAAGGCCGTACAACGTTTGTAATCGCGCACAGACTAAGTACGATCCGTCAGGCCGACCAGATTCTGGTGATTGAGAATGGACGTATCGCCGAGCAAGGCAACCACGCCGAACTGATCGCGAAAGAAGGAAGATACTTTGAACTGCATACATACCAGGCGAGAATCTAAGCTCAATGCCTAATGCTAAAAGCAAAAGGACCGCTGTATGTTAATGCAGCGGTCTTTTATTTAAATACTAGATGTTCTATAGAACAGAAATATTTATAGCTTTGTACCTAAACAATTATAGCTATGAATTTAAAATTTTTTTTCTTGTCATTAACCGCACTTTTGAGTTTTTCATTGTGCGTGCAAGCGCAGGATTCAATTCCTACAAAATCAACACTATCTTTTAAACTAGGCGGTTGTTATATGCCGCAATCGACCTTTATTCAGAATACCAGCGAAAAAAAAGATCCATCGGCAAGCCCTGAATGGCAACTGGGATTTATGATCGGTATAACTACAGGCGTTGTTTTCAGTAAAAAAGTAAGCCTGGATTTGGGTTTCGGAAGTTCAAAACAGGGTGTTAATTATTCTACCTCAACAGAATTTTATGCGCCCATAACACTACATTATCTTAAAATTCCAATAACATTAAACTACCGGCCATTAATGAAGTATAATATTCCTTTCGAATTCTCAGGAGGATTTCAGTACTCGGGTTTACTAAAAGCAGATATTTATATGCGAGATGGATATTATTTACCGAATAATGGGGATAAGCAATGGTTTAATGAGTCTACCTTTGATGTAGTTGGTGCTGTAGGAACCAATTTTGAAATCCTACAGCACATATATGTTAATTTGAAATGCAGGGCTGATTACAGTTTGACAGATCCCATAAATAGAGATTATACATTCAATGGTGGAGGGAACACAATCATGCACTGGAAGTCAGACAGAAGCCCATCGCACAACATAACGGTTGGCTTTTTGATGGGTATTGAATACCATTTCGGTAAAAAGTAAAAGAAGGTTAAAAACTGAATCATACATATGTTTCAGTTTTGTTTTTATACAAACATTATCAAACATGAAACCGGCCAAGAAAATTTTAGCATTCACCTTTATCATTTCAATCATCGGGCTGCTTAACGAATCGCTGGCGGTATTTGATATTGAAAGAACAAGCCTTTTGTTTGAAACTATAAAGTGGATGAATTATGTTTCACCACCCTTAGACCTTTCGTATTCAAATAATATATTTTTCGGCATATCTCTGGAAGAATATAATTTCAGTAATAATGCAATTTTCAATTATTTAAATGCGGCCTTTTATATTTTTCTTTTTTTAAGCGGAATAGTTTACGGCTTTTCAAGAGGAAAAAAATCGAAAATACTGAAATTCTGTTTTTGCACTTTTTTTACTGCAAACGGTTATATTGATCGTTTTTATAATACCTGTTAACCTGATCTATTATGAGCACATAAAAAACGATACATACTTATGGCCCAGAACACTATATTTCATGATAAACCGCGTAGTATGGACCTATCTGATTTATCATGCTATAAAAGTATTGGCTGTAGACCATGAAACAGATCATAAAGGCAAAATTGATTTGTTAAATCTTTCAGATACACCAAAAATTCAACGCTTCGTCCATTTGATCATAGATTCTGTGTTATGCCTGATCACATGTTCTTTTGTTGTCAATTCCGTATTAACAACAAACATACAGATTCAATTGCAGCATGCCATCGGATACGCATCTACAACATATATTGTTTTTTTTATTTGCGCCCTTATGTATTATGTATTTTATGAAACGCTTTTTGGTTTTACTCCTGCAAAGATTTTAACAGGCTCAAAGGTTATAACAATCAAGGGAGAAAGAATATCATTCAGCCAGGGAGTTTTAAGAACTCTTTCCAGACGCGTACCTTTTGCAAGCCTGGCCTTTTTATTAGGCGAATATTGTCCGCATGATTACTGGACAGACACGAGAGTGATAAAAATCAAATCAAATAAAAACAGATTGTAATTTATTCAAACAGTTTGTTAAGAAAAGCGAAACGGATTATACCATCCGTTTCGCTTTTTCTTTAATCCGCTTTGTTCTCAATAATTTTTCCATCTGCTGCAAAAGTCACCTTGCGTTCCTCTTCGCCTTTTTCCAGTTCAACTTTATACGTTACTACTGAACCGGCTTCAACCTTTTTAGCTTCTTCGGTTTTGTAGCCGTTGAAACTTTTTTGGATCGATGCAGTAACAGCTGCAGGCAATTCGCTTACTGGAATTTCCTGTTTGTGTTTTACAATCTTTCCGGTGCTGTCGATGTAAACGGTGTGGTCCATGTTGCTGATCTCAAATTCAGCTTCGTATAAACCCTTTTTCAATTCCCACTCTTCTACAGCCTGCTGCGGAAACTTTTGCTGGAAAGCTGTTACAACCACTGCGGGAACATCCTGCGGAGCAACCTCCTGTGCGTATGAAATGCAGCCACTGCTCAGGATTAATAATGCGATTGATAAATTTTTCATAAACGTATGATGTTTGGTTTATGTAAAGTAAAAAAGCAAAACAGGAAAGAATCGGGAATGAAAGATGCATTAAAGAATTTTATCTTAACTGTTTCGCCGCGGCAGGATCGCAAGGTGTGAAAGACCTTTACATTTCGGGTTGTTGGCCGTTGGCACAACAACAGGTTGATTTTGTTGTCAGGTTAGAAGGAACGTTAAAACCGGATCCGGAAAACATGCTTCCCATCAAACGAATAACTCAACGCAAATCCGTATTTATCGGTAATGGCTTTTACAATAGCCAGGCCCAGGCCGGTTGAATGTGTTTCGCCTGAATTTTTATAAAAACGTTTGAAAATTTGCTGCGGGTCCAGCGCCTTTGTGCCGCTGTTTTCAATAATCAGCGTTTGTTTATCGCAACGGATATGTACTAAACCTCCTGCCGGCGTATGTGTTACAGCATTCTTAACCAAATTGCTCAGCAGCATGTCAGCCAGGTCTTTGTTCATTTTTACGGTGAGCTCTCCGGCATTTTCAAATTCAACAGCTACATTTTTGTATGTTGCCAGGTCGGATAGATCATCGTGCAAGCGCCGGCAAATGGAGGAGAGGGAAACTATTGCTTCTTGGTAAAATTGTTTGTTCTCAATTTTAGACAAAAGCAACAAAGATTTATTCAGCCGCGTAAGCCGCTGCAGATTTTCAATAACCGATGCAAGTGTATACAACTCTGCTTCTGTAAGGTTATTTTTTTCGGTAAGCAACTCCAGTTTATTGATGCTGATGGCAAGAGGTGTTTGCAATTCGTGAGCCGCATTTTCTATAAATTGTTTCTGACTGATAAACAATTCAGCATTTTTTTTCAGCAGGCTATCAACAGTAGTGTTTAAGAGCTTAAACTCATCAACGTTTGTTTTTACAGGAACATAAGCCGTTGAGCTTAATGAAAAATGTTCCAGTTGATGAATCAGTTGATAAAACGGCCTCCAGATTTTTTTCAGCAGGAACGTGTTTACAAGGAACACACTTATGAGCAGTACAGCATATAACCATACCAGGGAATAGAAAAGATCTTCGATCAGGTCATCTTCTTCAACCGTAGAGGATATAATGCGCAGTTCATAATAATCATGTTTATTAAGGGTGAAAACGGTTTTCAATAAACGCACCGGCTCAAGGTCATCTTCATGCTGCATATACATGAGCGTATCTTTATATACGTCTTTTATTTTATGTGTTGGCCCAGAAGTTATTTTATGAATGGAATAATTACTTTCGTCAAAATGCACTTTCTCGAGGATGGTACTGTCTTGTGCGGCTTTCTGTACAATCAGTAATTTATGATTTTTAAGGTTGTCGTCGATGCTGTCATATACTTCATCCAGCATCTCTACATAAAAAATGGCGGCCCAGATACTTATGATAAAGAACAAGGCTACGGAAATATATAAAAGCGTATAGTTGTGTAGTTTCATAAAACATGAAGCTTATATCCGATGCCGTATACAGCCTGTATTTCAATGGCAGCGTTATGGTCCTTGAGTTTTTTACGCAGGTTTTTGATCTGCGAATAAATGAATTCAAAATCATCGGCCTGGTCGCTGAAATCGCCCCATACATGTTCGGCCAGCGACGCCTTATTAATGAGTCTGTTTTTGTTCACCATGAAATAAGCAAGCACATCAAATTCTTTTCTGTTCAGCATGAGCAATTCGTTGCCGATGTATACTGCACGATCATCAAACTGTATCCGCACATTGTTAAGAGCAAGCTCATTTTTTCCATGCAGGGTTTTTCTTCTTAAAATAGATTTTACGCGTGCGGTCAGCTCCGCAATATGAAAAGGTTTGATCAGATAATCGTCGGCGCCCAGGTTGAGTCCGGCAACTTTATCATCAATGGAATCTTTTGCGGAAAGAATAATTACGTTAGAGGCTTTGTCCAGCGCTTTCATTTCTTTCAGCAGATCCAGGCCGCTGCCTCCGGGAAGCATGATGTCCAGCAGGATACAGTCGTACTCGTAAGAAACGATCTTGTCCAGCGCGCTTTCAAAATCCGTTGCTGATTCAACCAAATAGTATTCTTTCTCAAGAGTCTCCCGGATCACTTCCTGCATCGCCGTTTCATCTTCTATCACCAGTATTTTCATACTTCAAGTAAAGCTATAAATCTGTAAAGAATCGGGAATATGTAACGCATGTAAACAAACACAATCAGATTTTTGAAATATCCCTTCAAAAGGATGAATTAAAACCATCGGATCATGCAAAACAAGGGCATTATTTAATATATAAAAAAATAATAAGTAATTTGAATCTGTAAACCAGCTATTTTTAGACCTGATTTTTTGGTCAGTGTTGTTGTGTAAAAAAGTATACGTTCAGAATAATGGTCTGTAATATACTTTTACCCTGCGACCTACGGATAGCCGGATTGATGTTTTACAAAACATTTGGTGAATGATGAAGGAAAAACTGCACGAACAGCAAAACGAAGAAACGACACTCGACAACCTCATGGAAGGCTTTCAGCTCATAAGTTTTGACTGGCGCTATTTATATGTGAATGAGGCTGTAGTAAAACACAGCAAATACAAAAAAGAAGAGTTGCTTGGATTTACCATGATGGAAAAATATCCCGGCATTGAAAAGACACCACTGTTCGATATCCTTAAAATATGCATGAAGGAACGTGTGCCGGAATTTTTTGAAAATGAATTTACCTACCCGGATGGTTCTAAAGGCTGGTTTGAATTGCGCATACAGCCAGTTCCCGAAGGATTATTCATTCTTTCCATCGATATTTCTGAGCGCAAAAAATCGGAAGAGAAAAAAGCAGAATACGTCTATGGCCTGGAGAAGATGTTGTTTATGACCTCACATAAAGTCCGCCAGCCAATTACGCAGATCATCGGCATGTCAAACCTGCTTGAACATGAATTTAATTCTCATGAAGATCTGAAGCAGATAACCCGGTATATGAAAGATTCCCTGCGCTCACTGGACTTATTTACAAAAGAACTTACGGTCTTTTTAAACGACCTGCAGGATCAGGTAAAAAACGAATAAACATATACACTGGCTTAATTGGGAGCCCTTTTATATCCGCGACAATAATTTATTTTTTCAATCCGCCTTCCCGACAAAACTTTTATGCCGGAATCCCGTTACTTTATTCGGCAATTTCATCTTATATAAAATACGTTACAATAATTTTTAACCCCTGATGATAAACAATACCAACCGGGAGAATATCTACCGGGTAAACAGACATAGTAACCTCAAAGAAAAAACCGTTCAGCAATTCCTTACAGACCATGTTTATGCCGGTAAACCGGAGTGGAACAGTTTTTTAAAGATCTTTCTGCTGACCCTGGGTGCAGGTTTTACAGTAGCAGGCATTGTCTTTTTCTTTGCCTATAACTGGGAAGGCCTGCATAAGTTTGCCAAGCTGGGCCTGGCAGAAGCCGCATTTGTTATTGCCGGTGCATGTATTTTCATTTCGAAATTCAATGAAACGATCAGAAGCATTATGCTTACCGTAGCATGCGTACTGGTGGGTGTATTGTTTGCCGTATTTGGACAGATTTATCAGACTGGTGCAAATGCCTATGATTTCTTTCTGGGGTGGACTGTTTTTATTACGGTGTGTGTGCTGGTATCGGATTTTGCACCGCTATGGCTTATTTATATAGTACTGATTAATACAACACTCTTTTTTTATGCCGAACAGGTTGCAGACCATTGGGAAGAACGCATGGTATTTCTTATCCATTTCTGCTTAAACACATCGGTGCTGGCAGCTACAGTAATGTTGCAGAAAATTAAAAACAATCTTCATATCCCGGTATGGTTTATAAATAGCCTGGCTTTTGCCGCTGCATTCTTTGCAACAGTAGGCTCAACCATTGAAATCATCGATTATGATGAAGGTGATTTATACATTGTACTACTGTCTGTTTTGCTGGTTTACGGATTGGGTGTTTATTATGCACTCAACAAAAAAAGTATTTTTTATCTGGCGGTAATTGCTTTTAGTTCAATCATCATCCTATCAGCATTGATTATTAATGCGGGCAGTGGCTCCGAAACATTTTTCTTTATCTTCATATTTATCATCGGCAGTGTTACCGGTGTTATAAAAGGCTTGATTTCACTTCATAAAACCTGGTCACATGAGTAAAGGAACATCCATATCAGAACTGATCAACCGGTTTAAAGAATCAGAAGGAGAATCATTCGAAATTAATGAGCAGACAATCATTGCAGAAACCGTTGAACAGGCCGCCAATAAAACGACGCTGTCCATAACTGCTTTATCTGTACTCGGCGGATTTTTAGCTACGCTGGCATTTCTGGGTTTTTTAGGGATCGCAGGATTATATAATTCAGAAGTAGGATTGTTTATCTTCGGTATATTGTTTATTGCTGGTGCGCTGGCGTTGAACAAATTTTATAACAAACCAATTATTGATACAATCTGCGTGTCAGCATTTGCTATTGGTTTCTGCATGGTAGGTATGGCCATGGACAAAATGAACATCGATGAAAATGTCATTTGTCTGGCACTGATGGCTGCAGCAACTGGCGTACTTTTTGTAAACCAGAGCTTTTTACTTTCTCTGCTTTCCTTCGGAATTATATTCGGCGGTATAGGTGTTCTCTTAAATCTGAACAACGCGTTTTATATATCGATGCATTTCTATTTACTATTTCTGACAATAGCACTCATAGTTGTTTCGTTGCATGAAGCGTTGCTGATCACCTGGCTGCGAAAATTTTCAAAATTATATCAACCGCTGTATCTGTCGCTGGTTTGTTGTTTTATTGTAGTGACACTTATTATAGCGATGCAGAATTTTTATTATTCAACGGAAGAAGAAATGCCGGATTATTCCTGGATCTCGTCTTCAGCAATTATCATGAGTGTTATTTACACCGTTTCAAAAATAACATTGTTGTATCCGATCAAAAACAATGTAGTCCAGAAAGTTTTTGTTTATACTGGCGTATTGATTTTATTGAT